>CAIWCG010000023.1 GCA_903911135.1 uncultured Bacteroidota bacterium | reverse complement strand
CTGCCATCAAAGTCTAGCCCCGATAGTAGCGGCAGCCCGCTGCTTGGTATCGGTAAAGGTGATGCAGCGGCTACAGCGGATAGCGGGACGTAGATCGGACGAGAAGAGGGCATAGGCTTCAAAATATTGGTGCCATCAATAACCATATTATTCGTAATTTTGCCTTCACAAATAAATAATTCAATGAAAAATATATTTTTAATGATGATTTTGATGTTCCAAGCGGCTGTTTATTATGGTCAGGAATATCGGTTGGCAAACAAATTCAGCTTGGAGGGAAATGAGGGCTGGGACTATATTACCGCCGACGATACGACATCGAAAGTTTATGTATCGCATGGGTCTGTAGTGCAGGTTTTGGATACTTACAAGGGGCATGTGATAGCGACGATAAATGATTTGCATGGGGTGCATGGTATTGCGTTGGCGCATGACTTGGGGAAGGGATTTATCAGCAGTGGCAAGGATTCTGCGGTGACGGTGATAGAATTGCTGGGTTATACCACGCTGGCAAAACTGAAGGTGACGGGTGCCAATCCGGATGCCTTGGTGTATGACCGAGTGACGCATCGGGTGTTTGTTTTTAATGGCCGCAGCAGCAGTGCCACAGTGATAGACGGCAACACTAACAAAGTGGTGGCAACGATAGGACTGGAGGGCAAACCGGAGTTTGCAGTGGTGGATGAGGAGGGCAAGCTTTTTGTGAATATTGAGGACAAAAGCAAGATAACTGTCATCAATACGCAGACGATGAAAGTGGAGAATTCGTGGTCCATAGCTCCTGGCGAGGAGCCCAGTGGCTTGGCGATAGACTTGAAGACGCATCGCCTGTTTGCCGTATGCGACAATAAGATGATGGTGGTGGTGGATGCCACGAATGGCAAGGTGATTGCGACAGTTCCTACCGGAGAAAACACGGATGGATGTGCTTTCGATGCTGGCCTAAATAGGATTTACAGTTCTAATGGCGATGGTACGATGACAATCGTTCAGGAGGTGAATGCGGATACATACAAGGTGTTGGAGAATTTCAAGACCATGCGCGGTGCAAGGACGATTGCCGTGAACCAGAAGAATCATCATGTCTTTCTGCCGACAGCGGAATATAATCCGATGCCGCCCGTAAGCAAGGATAATCCGAAACCTAGGCCTACATTGAAAGCGGGGAGTTTTGTAGTCCTGGACATAGAATATCAAAAACAGAAATGAAGGGACGGATTGATGATACAAAATTTAATTTCCAAACTTATAAAAACAATAGAACGCAGCATGAAAAAAGGAACAACGCATTTGAAGGAAGGTGACAGGGCTCCAGACTTCACAACAAAAAATGAACTTGGCGAAACGGTGAAACTTAGCGACTACCTTGGGAAAAAGGTCGTATTATATTTTTATCCAAAAGATGATACACCTGGCTGCACAAAGGAATCCTGCAACTTGCGCGATAACTATGCTGTATTTAGAAATAAGGGATATGTGGTTCTTGGTGTCAGCAATGATGACGAAAAATCGCATCAGAAATTCATAAAAAAATATCAATTGCCATTTAATCTTTTGGCTGATACAACAAAAGAAGTGGTGGAGAAATATGGTGTCTTCGGGGAGAAAAAGTTTATGGGTAAAACTTTCAATGGCATTTTCAGAACTACCTTCATCATAGATGAAAAAGGCATCATTGAAAAAGTGATCAGTGATGTGGATACTGCCAACCATACCGAACAATTATTGGAACCTTTAAAATAATTTATCATGAGCATTAATAAGATAATAGAAAATTTAAGGAAGGAATATTCCGCCGAAATATTGTTGGAGGAAAACGCACATTGCAATCCATTTGTTCAATTTGAAAAATGGATGAACGAAGCCATAGAAGCGGAATTGTTCGATCCTAATGCCATGACATTATCCACAGCAACAAAGGAAGGAAAGCCATCATGCAGAATTGTATTGCTAAAGGGTTTTGATGAAAATGGATTCACGTTTTTCACCAATTACAATAGTCGGAAAGGGATGCAACTCATTGAAAACCCTTTTGCATCTTTGAATTTCTTTTGGCATGATTTGGAAAAGCAAATACGAATTGAAGGTGTTGTAGAAAAGATTTCGGAAAAGTTATCGGATGAATATTTTTCAATTCGCCCCCGTGAAAGCCAAATAGGTGCATTGGCTTCTGATCAAAGTTCCAAAATAGCAAGTAGAGAAGAACTTGAAAATAACGTTAAACAATTAAAGATTGAATATGATGATAAAACAATCCCACGCCCAAAACATTGGGGAGGTTTTATTGTCAAACCAAATTATTTTGAATTTTGGCAAGGTCGCCCAAGCCGATTGCATGACAGATTGATTTACGAAAAAGATAATTCCGGAATTTGGAAGATAGAAAGACTATCGCCCTGATTCCGGAATTACCTCAAAGAATTATTATTCTTCAGTTTTTTTCTTTGCTACTTTCTTCTTTGGTTTGTCGTCGCCAGCTGGAACTGTCTTTTTAACTTTAGCTGCTTTTGGTTCAACTCCTTCAACTATGACAGTTTTTTTTCGTTTAGGTCTTGACACCCCGAAAGACCCCATGGATATCTTTCCTCTTTTAGATTTTTTGTCTCCTTTTCCCATAATGATATTTATTTTTGCAATTATTAATTATTTTTAAACGTTGCAAATATAGAAAGATTAAAATTTATAATTAACATTTATCACCTCCAATGACTGTAATATCCAGAATAATCCTCCTTTTTGTCCTTTTGTTAGTTGATTTTTATGTGTTTCAAGCCATCAAATTGGTTACCAAAGGATGCAATGAAACTTTGAAACTTATCATTTACTATTCTTATTGGAGCATGACAGTATTCGCTGCAGTCATCATGATCCTTCATGTATTCATTGATTCTTCTAAATGGAATAAAGCCTTTGCTACTTATAGCTTTGCGGTTATTGTACTAACTTATTTATCTAAGATTTTCGTAGTTCTTTTTCTGTTGATTGATGATTTAATCCGTTTGGTAAAGTATATTTCTACACTTTTTCAATCAAGGGCAAATACTACCACAGAATCAGGCAACGTTGGAATTTCCCGATTGGAATTTCTATCACAAATGGGATTAATGATTGCTGCAGTTCCTTTTTTCAGCACCATTTATGGTATGGTTAGGGGGCCTTTTCGATTTGAGGTTAGAAAACAAAAGCTTGTTTTTTCTAATTTACCAACTGCGTTTAATGGATTAAAGATCGTTCAGATTTCAGATATACATTCAGGCAGTTTTTTGTCCACTCAACCAATGGAAGATATGGTTAACCTGGTAATGAAACAAAATGCCGATGTGATATTTTTCACCGGTGATCTGGTTAATAATAGGAATGATGAAATGGATGAATTCAAAACTATTCTAAATAAAATCAAAGCACCGATGGGTGTATTTTCCATCTTTGGAAACCATGATTATGGCGATTATACCTCCTGGAATTCGGAGGCTGAGAAGACTGCCAATAGAAAGAACTTAATCCAAACACATAAGGATTTGGGATGGAATTTATTATTGAACGAGCATATTGCCTTGCAAAAACAGGACGATATGATTGCTGTGATAGGCGTTGAAAATTGGAGCTCCGTCATGAAACATCCAAAACATGGAGATATGGTTAAAGCAACAAAAAACTTACCTGATGTTCCTTTTAAAATACTTTTATCGCACGACCCAACACATTGGCACCATGAGGTTTCAGAAAAATTCAAAGATATCGATTTGACCTTATCTGGTCATACTCATGGAATGCAATATGGTGTTGAAATACCAGGCTTCAAATGGAGCCTGGTGCAATATGTTTATAAGGAATGGGCCGGGCTTTACAACAAAGGCAAACAATATATTTATGTCAACAGGGGCGTTGGGTTTATAGGCTATCCAGGCAGGGTTGGCATAATGCCCGAGATTACCGTGATTGAATTATCAAATGCTTGATTAAACAGATAATTCCTAATTCTTATCCAAATAATTCAAAGCAAGGCGATAGGAATCCATTCCAAAACCACAGATAATGCCCTTGCAATGCTTGGATAACAAGGAATGGTGTCGATATTCCTCGCGACTAAAGATGTTTGAAATATGTACCTCTATCACCAAGGATTTTATGGCTGCAACAGCATCGGCAATGGATACTGAAGTATGCGTATATCCCCCGGCATTCAAGATAATGGCATGGTAACTGAACCCCACTTCCTGTATTTTATTTATCAGCTCGCCTTCCACATTGCTTTGATAATATTCCAATTCAAAATGAGAATATTGATGTTTCAAGAGCTTAAAATATTCCTCGAAGGTGGTATTACCATATATTTCAGGCTCCCGTTTGCCCAACAGATTAAGGTTTGGGCCATTGATGATTATTACTTTCATGATTTATCTTTGTTAAGGATTGCAATTATACCAAAAAATAACGCAAATTTGCACAATCATTAATAAACATAGGCATTTCGGATTATCATGATCGTCAATCTTACCTGGACACACAGCATTAAAGGATTCAAGACTTACCTGCAACTGGAACGGTCGCTGTCATTGAATTCGGTGGAGGCTTATGTGCATGATATCGAGAAGTTCGTTCAGTTTCTGGAGTATAAAAAGATAAGTATCAACCCGGATAAGGTGGTGCTGCAACACCTAAAGGATTTTGTTCAATGGGTAAATGAATTGGGCATGACGCCCAGCTCTCAAACCCGCGTCATATCAGGCATTCGATCTTTCTATAAATATTTATTGATGGAAAGTTTGATAGACAACGACCCGGCAGCGCTGTTGGAGGCACCACGCCTCACTCGAAAATTGCCTGATGTACTAAACATCGAAGAGATAGAAAAACTCATCAAGGCCATAGACCTTTCGAAGGCTGAAGGAGAGCGGAATAAGGCCATTTTGGAAACCCTTTATAGCTGCGGATTGCGCGTCAGCGAGCTGGTGAATTTAAAGATGTCGTACCTCTATCTCGAAATCGGATTCATCAAGGTTATCGGCAAGGGCGACAAGGAACGGCTGATACCGATAGGCAACACCGCCATCAAGCAAATTAGGAATTACAAGGAACATGTGCGCTCGCACCAGAAGATAAAAACGGGCAATGAGGACATCCTGTTCCTCAACAACAGAGGTGCAAAACTATCGCGCATCATGATTTTCTACATCATCAAGGATTTGGCCAAGAAGATAGAGCTGAAGAAGAAAATCAGTCCCCACACCTTCCGCCACTCCTTCGCCTCGCATCTGATAGATGGCGGTGCCGATTTGCGCGCCGTACAAGAAATGCTGGGGCACGAATCCATCACCACCACCGAGATTTACACCCATCTCGACCGCGAATATCTCCGCAGCGCCATCATCCAATTTCATCCCCGTTCTTAGTGAATTTCCATTTGGGCGTGCCCCCAAGCAGCAGCCCCAGTGAAAAAAGGCCACCACCTTGCTGCAAGGGGTCGGGGTGTTTCGTGGGTTCGCTACGCTCCGTTTTTGCCGCCATCAATGGTCGCAAGACAAAGGCGGCAAAGAACCGCCTTCGGCGCCACTACACTCCCTCACGCAGTGCTTCGATGTGGCGATACCGAATAATCAATAGGTTTGACTAAAATGAGTCTGTTTCAAGGTGAATTTTTCCCAGATTGAGTATAAACGAGGTAGTTTTCAGGTGTTTTGTCGAGGGACAGAACATTTCTGTCCCTACTCACAACGTTTCTGTCATAGCACAGAACTTTTCTGTGCTTACTCACAACATTTCTGTCATGGCTCAGAACTTTTCTGTGTTTACTCACAACATTTCTGTCATGGCTCACAACATTTCTGTGCCTACTCACAACTCTTCTGTCATGGCTCACAACTTTTGTGAGCCTACTCAGAATGGGCAAAAATAGGTTAAAAACAAGGGTAAACTCGGTTTTCAGCCAAAAGTTCTTTCGAGCAACCTGCCGTCAAAAACTAGCCCCGATAGTAGCGGCAGCCCGCTGCTTGGTGTCGGTATTGGGGATGCAGCGGCTACAGCGGATAGCGGGACGCAGATGGGACGAGAAGCGAACATAGGCTTCAAAAAAGAATTACGAATTAAAAATTAGGAATTAGGAAGAGGATGGTGGCGATTACTCGTATCGGAGGGCTTCGATTGGGTCGAGACGAGCAGCTTTTTGAGCGGGGTAATAGCCGGAAAGCAGTCCTACGAGGAAGCAGAGCATGAAGCCGGAAAAGATCCATAACCAGGGGATGATGAAACCGACGCCCATGGCGAGGGAGAGTCCGTTTCCAGCCAGGATGCCTAACACGATGCCGAGGATTCCGCCTATTTGGCAGATGACGATGGCTTCGACGAGAAACTGGCGTTTGATGATGGCCGATGTGGCTCCGATGGCTTTTCGGATGCCTATTTCGCGGGTTCTTTCGGTGACGGATACGAGCATGATGTTCATGAGGCCTATGGCGGCACCAAGGAGGGTGATGAACCCGATGATGGTGGCGGCAATGGTGACGTAACTGATGTTGCTGATGAGGATGTTTGCCAGGGAATCGCTCTTGATGATTTCGAAGCTGTTGTCGTCGCCCAAAGGTACTTTTCGCACCACTCGGAAGGTTCCGGTGGCTTCGCCTACTGCTGCGTCTATATCCAAGGCGTTGTTTACCATCACGGTGATGGTGTAGGACTTTTTGCGGTCAGTGAAGTATTGCTTGACGTTGATGAGGGGCACGATGCAAATCTTGTCGCCACCGAAGCCCAATGCCGAACCTTTTTCCTTGAGTATGCCGATTACTTTGTATTTGCCATTGCCTATGGAAACGATTTTGTCTAATGGGTCTTCATTCTTGAACATGGTGGCAGCCATTTCGCTTCCGAGGATGGTTACATAGCTGCCGTCCTGGCATTCTTGTGCGGAGAAACCTCTGCCGCGTTCGATGATGTATCCGGAAGTTTGGATGTAGTTCACATCGCCACCAAAGACGGCTATGTTTGGGTTCGACTTCTTGGATTTATATTTCATCGTGGCTATCCTCGACCCAATGGTGGAGATGGATACGACAGCGGGAAAGTTGAACTGTTCTTGAAATCTAATGGCGTCATCGTAGCTGATATCGGGGAAATTCTTGGGTCTTTTGCCACCGCTTCCCACACGAATACCCATGCCATGGTTTCTGATGGTAAAAGAGTTGGCTCCCATGCTGGTAAAGTTGCTGTTGATGGAACTTTTGATGGCATCAATAGCGGTAAGAATACCAACCAAAGCCATAATGCCGATGGCAATGATCAATGCCGTAAGCACTGTTCGCAGTAGGTGGCTTCGGATGGACTGAAGCGCTACTAAGGTATTTTCAGCATAGTTCACGAGTGGAAAGTGGAATGATTAGGAGAAAGCGTTTTCGCCGGTAACATCCATGCCGGTGATGAGCAGATGGATGTCGTGAGTACCTTCATATGTGATGACGGATTCAAGATTCATCATATGTCTCATGATGGGATAATCGCCGGTAATGCCCATGGCACCATGTATCTGACGGGCTTCACGAGCTATCTGCAATGCCATGTTAACATTGTTTCTTTTGGCCATCGAAATCTGCGCTGGAGTAGCTCGGTTTTCATTTTTCAATACACCCAGTCTCCAAGTAAGTAACTGTGCTTTGGTAATTTCGGTAATCATCTCGGCCAATTTCTTTTGAGTCAACTGAAAGCCCGCAATGGGTTTGTTGAACTGCATGCGTTCTTTGGAATATCTCAAAGAAGAATCATAGCAATCCATGGCAGCACCGATGGCTCCCCAAGCTATTCCATAGCGCGCCGAATTAAGGCAACTCAATGGGCCTCGCAATCCTGAAATTTCCAACATATTTTCTTTAGGAACCTGCACATTGTCGAAAACCAATTCGCCAGTTGCAGATGCCCGTAAAGACCATTTGCCATGAGTTTCGGGGGTGGAAAATCCTTTCATTCCTCGTTCCAATATCATTCCACGAACTTTGCCTTCTTCATCCTTGGCCCAAACCACTGCAATGTCGGCAAAAGGTGCATTCGATATCCACATTTTGGAACCATTTAAAATGAAATGGTCGCCATTATCTTTTATTTTTGAAAGCATGCCACCCGGATCGGAACCATGGTTAGGCTCGGTCAGTCCGAAGCAACCCATCAACTCACCGGTTGCGAGTTTAGGCAAGTATTTTCTCTTTTGGGCCTCGGTGCCGAAGGTATAAATGGGATACATGACCAAAGAACTTTGAACGGATGCTGTGGAGCGAACGCCAGAATCGCCACGTTCCAGTTCTTGCATGATCAAACCATAAGAAATATGGTCCAATCCACCACCGCCATATTCGGCTGGAATGTAAGGGCCAAAAGCACCTATTTCTGCCATTCCCTTTAATAATTGTTTTGGAAAAATCGTTGATTGCGCCGCTTCTTCAATGATTGGAGAAACTTCTTTTTTCACCCATTCGCGAACAGAATTACGTATTAAAATATGTTCTTCAGTCAATAAATCATCTAAAAGATAATAATCCGGAGCTTGAAATTTGTCAGTTGCCATTTGATTTTATTATTATTGGTTAATGGCGCAAAATTAGGATAATTAAGGAAAGAATTGACAAGCATCATTCATCAAGAAATAAATAGCCCGTTTGTTGAGATTTATTGCAAAAGGCATTCGAGAAAGAACAATTGATATTTATGATATTCCAAATGATATTTAAGGAATACCAAATGATATTTAAGGAATACCAAATGATATTTGAGGAATATCAAATGATATTTGAGGAATATCAAATGATATTTAAGGAATATCAAATGATATTTAAGGAATATCAAATGATATTTGAGGAATATCAAATGATATTTGAGGAAAAGCAAATGATATTTGAGGAATATCAAATGATATTTGAGAAATATCATTTACTAAGAACCTATAGAGTAGGGGTGTTTCGGCTTGAAAATAGGCTAAAAGGCTAATTTTTTTCTTGTATCAAGACCATTGCATAGGCGGAAATGCCTTCTTCTCTGCCCACGAAACCCAAGCGTTCGGTGGTAGTGGCCTTGATGGATAATTGGCTGTTGGAGATATTCATGATAGGCGATAATATCTCGATCATTTCAGGAATATATGGATTTATTTTTGGGCTTTGCAAACAGATGGTGCAATCAATATTGCCTATCTCATAATTATTTTCATTTAATAATTCGATGACCCTTTTCAATAGTATTTTGCTGTCTATCCCTTTGAAATCGTTGGATGTATCAGGAAAATGATAGCCTATATCACGGAGATTGGCAGCACCTAAAAGGGCATCGCAAATGGCATGTATCAACACATCGGCATCGGAATGGCCATGAGCACCTTTGGTATGTGGAATCTGGATTCCACCTAACCAAAAATCCAATCCGTCTCGGAGTTGATGGACATCATATCCAAAACCAACCCTAATATTCATTAATTATTTTTGGTATCTGTTGAAGCGTCCTTGTTCTTTGCTGAATCGAAGTCGAACAGCAAGGTGAAACGCAAGGTGTTTTCCAATGGATTACGGGTAACGGTAGGAATCAGATAAGCGAAATCCAAACCGAAAACACTATATTTCAAGCCAGCGCCAACAGTAAAGAATTGACGGCCACCTTTCGATGTTGGCTCATAAAAATAACCTGCTCTTACAGCAAATTGTTTGTCGTACCAATATTCAATTCCACTGGCAATATCAAACTCTTTTATTTGTTCCTTGAAACCGCCTGGAGCATCATAGAATGATTGGATCATTCCTTGTGGAACGGACACATTTGGGTCTTTTCCAGCTGCAATTGCATATTTTCCAGTAATTGGGTCGATGATTGG
Source organism: uncultured Bacteroidota bacterium (assembly GCA_903911135.1). Classification (GTDB taxonomy): domain Bacteria; phylum Bacteroidota; class Bacteroidia; order AKYH767-A; family JABDAW01; genus JABDAW01. The sequence goes on along the minus strand of CAIWCG010000023.1, from coordinate 6,198 downwards.
CATGTGTGTTGAATCATTGGTTGCATAAATTGGAGGAGTTGGAACCAATAACTTGTCGAAATCAATTGTAAATGTCAAGGTATTGTATTCATCTAAATTCATTCTGTATGATGGACCGATTTTCAACATGGTTGGGATGAAATCCGTATGACCAGTGGAAGTATAAGACACCTTTGAACCGATGTTTGAAATGTTTGCACCGGCAGACAGTATCGAGCCTTTGCCACCCCAATCTACCTCATGATGCCAGTACGCGGAAATGTCGGCAGCAACAGATTTGCCGGCATGAGACTCATTACCTGCAACCGCAAAACCTCCTGTGAGATTAGAATAGATATAACGTAAGGCAACGCCACCTGAAAACTCTTCGCCCAATTTTCTGGAATAAGCCAAATCTACGGCAAACTCGTTTGGTTTGAACTGTCCTATTTCGGTACCTACAACATCAGTAAAAGTGATATCGCCCAAAGAGAAATATAATAATGAAAGAGCCAAGGCCTGTTGGTCATTTACTTTTTTATAGAAGGAAAGGTAAGCAAGATTGATATCAGGAACCAGAGCTCTTAACCAAGGGGTATAAGAAACCGACACACCCATTTCCTTTTCGGCAAAAGCCAATTTGGCTGGATTCCAATGAACGGCATTGGCATCAGTAGAGGTAGAAACCCCAGCATCACCCATTCCTCCCGCCCTTGCATCAGGAGCAATTTCCAGAAAAGGAACCGCTGTTGTGATTACATTCAAGTAATTTGGAGAGCCGGTAATCTGACTCGTATTAAGAGAACTTTGAGCAATAATCGACTCCGCAATACCGAACGCTAACAAACAAAGCAAATATTTTTTCATCATTATATCTTATAAGTTTTTTGAAATATCCGAACGCAAATATAAATGATTTATTATTAAACAGAAACCATTTTGGTGCTATAAACGCTATTTTTAGGTGTTTTTATCTTGTTTGAATGCTTGCTTTGAAGCAACCTTATTATATTGCAGCTTAAGAAAGCTCGCTGAAAAATAGGGAAAATATATCAATCCTAGTGCTTGTTCCTATTTCCTTCCCAACACAAAGATTGATATAAATGCATCATGAATTCCATTGAGATGCTTATTAACCTTAATAATCCAAATTTTATACATCATACAGGATCGCAAGAGAAAAAGCCAACCTGTCAGGATGTTTACTTAAGAATGAATGCAAATCCTTGGTGATATTCCAAATGATCACAAATTATTCTTAATACGATATGAATAATTTGAAAAGAGGTGAACGATGTATATTTTATCCTTCTTCATTTTTGTAGAGCGTATTCATTGCCCAATCCCAAAAAATAAAATAATTACCGTAATTAAAATTTGGTTTTGCATGATGCGTATCGTGATTTGTGATGGTATTAAACTTGCCAAGAAGCCAATGTTTCCGTGATTTTTCAGACATTATTTCATAGCCGTCGTGTCCTGCTACATTGTTGAACAAGTTATACAACAAGAATACACCTAAAGTGATGGGATGGATGGGGATAATAAATGCAATCAAGATATAAACTATGGCATTGATTACAGTTTCATATGGATGAAATGAAAGCATGGAAAATGGTGAAGGATTTTTTGATTTATGATGTTGCAAATGAACATATTTGAAGATTCCTTTGATATGCATGAAACGATGGGACCAATAAAAGGCAGCATCGTTATAGATTATGGCAAGCAACAGGCTGATAAAAGCATATAAAACCGAATGTTCATTGAAGCTGAAATAAATCAAGGTGTAACCCCTTATCGATAATTCAAATACTAGAAGAAAAGCCATGGAATACATAATTAATGATAGAATGGAGTATTTTATTTCCATTTTGATTTGTTTCCCGTCAGGAGATTTTTTTTGTATTTTCATCCTGCTCCACTTATTTTTATTACGTATAAAAAACAAATAATACCATAAGGTTGTTGGAATAAAATAATGAAGCGTCGTCATCAAAAACAGAATGACTAAATAATGTCTTAAAAAAGATAAATAAATTTCCATAATAATACTATTAATCAAAAATATTAAACATCAAGAAGAATATGGGTATTGGATATAATATATGGAAGATAATAATCCCCCGCTGGTCGGGATGTTTCAAATACGCTGGTCGAGATTTTTATTCTCGTCCCAAGAGTAAAGGATTTAGTTTCCTTTTGTCCTTCATTCGTTAAAATGCTTATCTTCATTTTCACGCCACAAAAATAAATAAATTATTCCCTAAATCAAAAGGAAATCATCACCTTCGTTCATTTTTTTTGGTTAAACATCCTTACATATTGGCTTTTTTATCGCCGTCCTGTCAGGTTGCAAGTTACTATTCCTATTCATTTCCCTTTAACAATTTTCGATTGCGATTTCATTCTGCAAATATAAAAATAAATTCAGTTCATATTATCCACTCAGTACTAAATATTAATACCCTGAACGCTTCCGTGACAACCCTGAACGTTTACTCGACTTCCCTGAACGTTTCCCCGACTTCCCTGAACGCATTCCCACCTACCCTGAACGGTTAATTGACTTCCATGAACGAATTTCTCCTTGCCCCGACCAAATTTCTCCTTGCCCCGATCGAATTTCTCCTTGCCCCGACCAAATTTCCCTTTGCCCCGATCGAATTTCCCTTTGCCCCGATCGAATTTCTCCTTGCCCCGACCAAATTTCCCCTTGCCCCATCTATTTTATTCCATTTGCTATCATAATTATCGAGTCTTTCATGGTTGCCATGGCAAATTCCGATTCTTCTTTGATTCACATTCCCTATTTTTGCCTCACCATTATGCTAAAAATCTATAAATCATCGGCTGGCTCCGGCAAAACCTATACTTTGGTCAAGGAATACCTCCTCCTCGTCCTCAAGCGCCCTTCCGATTTCAAGAATATCCTCGCCATTACCTTCACTAACAAGGCCACTGCCGAGATGAAGTCACGCATCATCGATGCCCTAATCGCTTTGTCTGAAGGTAAGGCAGAAAACCTAGCCAATGACTTACAAAACGATGGGTTGAAGGTCGATATTCAAGCCAATGCTGGCAAGGTTTTGGAATACATACTCCACGATTATTCCTCTTTCGCCATCCAAACCATCGATGGGTTCTTTCAGCGCATAGTCCGTGCTTTGGCTTTTGAGTTGAAGCTGCCCTTGCGTTTCGACATCGACCTGAATCAGGAAAATGTAATCAATAAAATCACCGATTCGTTGTTGCTCGAAGTCGGCAAGAGTGAAAATATCACTGAATGGCTAGGCAAACTCATGTACTTCAGAATGGATGAAGACAAAGGCTGGAACATAGACAAGGAGATTCATAAGATAGCCAAAGAACTCTTCAAGGAACAACTCGACAAGGATAAATTAATGCCTGATGATGCCCTCAAAACCTTGGCTGATACCTTGAAACAGATCAAGAGCGATTTCGAGAAAACCATGAATACCTATGGAGAAGAAGCCCTTGATTTCATGGAAACGAATGGCCTCACGGTGATTGATTTCGCCTATGGAAAAAGTGGCGTTGCAGGTTATTTCATTAAGATTTCAAATCCTTTGAAGCCGACCGATTATATTCCCCTCAACAGAGTCAATGAAGCGAATGGCAACCCTGATAAATGGTCTTCGAAAACTTCTCCCTTAAGGAATCAAATCCTCGAAACGGTTACTGTCCCCAATGGTTTGCAGCAGATATTAACCAATGCAATCGCTTATCATGCCTCCAATTTCGAACGATATGTCTCTGCCTTAGAGGTTCATAAGGTCATTTACATCTATGGCTTGCTGGCACATTTGAGTAAGCAGCTCGTTCGCTTCCGTGATGACAACAATGCAGTCTTTTTATCTGATACCACCCGCTTGCTCAACACCCTTGTTGTGGAAAGCGATACCCCTTTCGTATATGAAAAGATGGGCAACCGATTCAAGCATTTGTTGATAGATGAGTTTCAGGATACCAGCGATTTTCAATGGAAAAATCTCTTGCCTCTGGTCACCAACACGCTCTCTTATGGAAACACAGCCATTGTTGTTGGCGATGCCAAGCAGTCCATATACCGTTGGCGAGGAGGAAACATGTCTCTGCTGCTGGATGGTGTTGCCGATAGTCTGGTGGCTTTCCAAAGTGATACCAAAGAATATTCTTTGAATACAAATTATCGCAGCAAGGATAAAGTGGTTCAATTCAATAACCGGTTCTTTCAAAATGCTTCGGCCGTATTGGCGGATTTCTTGAATATTGATGCCGACGATTGGTATCATAAAGCTTATTCCATCGATGATTTGCACCAGCTTACATCTGCCAAGAACCTAGATGGCGGATATGTCAGGATTCAATTTCTTGAAGCATCAAAGATGGAGAATGATAGCGAGGATTCGGAAGAGATAAAATGGCGTGATGCAGCCTTAGACCATACCCTTTTAACCATCAGGCAGCTTATTTTGGATGGCTATTCCTTGAAGGATATCTGCTTTCTCGTCAGACGAAACATAGAAGGAAACGACATTGCCCGATTCCTTTTTGACAATGGTTTCGAGCGAGTTATCAGTTCGGATTCCTTATTGCTCAACAAGGCTCCACAGATTAATTTCATCTTGAACATCTATAAATATCTCAATGACCGCCACGACCGTATTGCTGCGGCCTACATCCTCTATTTTTATAAGATTTATCTTCAGGAAGCTGATTGCAATCTGCATGAATTGTTTTCATCAATCAATAAAGACAAGCACCAGTTCAAGGATGATCTCCCTGAAGATTTCAATAAGTATTTATCCAATCTTACTACCTTGCCATTGCATGAAATGACCGAGCAGATCATCGAGATATTTGGCCTCAACAAAAAGCCCGATGCCTACATACAGCGGTTTCAGGATTTGATTTTGGAATATCTCGAAAAGAACCGTGCCGACCTGCAAAGTTTCCTCAACTGGTGGGAGGAAAACAAGGAGAGCGACAAGACCTCTTTGGTGGTTCCTGAAAACGAGGATGCCATAACCATCATGACGATACACAAGGCCAAGGGCTTGCAGTTTCCGGTGGTTTTCATGCCGTTTTGCGAATGGGACATGAAGCCGAAAGCCAATAATCTCATTTGGGTGCATGCCGACGAGGAGCCTTTCACACAGATAGAAACCTTGCCTATAAACATTTCTAAATCATTGGAAAACACTTTCTTCAAGGAATATTATTCTCAAGAGAACCTTAAGAATTATATAGACAACCTTAACTTGCTTTATGTGGCTTTTACCAGGCCCGAAGACCGTTTGTATATCTATTGCAAGCAGACCAAAGCCACTGAAACCATCACCTCAACCAGCCAATTGATAAACAAGGTGATGTCAGCCAATACATCGGATGAAAACTGGATATTCACCCCAGAAACCAACACTTATGAGAAAGGTGACGGCAATTATACAAGGCCTGTAGGCGACAAAAAGCAAGACCACAATATGGAGAATGTCCGCCTTGCCAAATATCCCTATTCTCGCTGGCAATCCAAGATAAGCATCAGCCCAAAGGCTAAGTCCTTTTGGGAACTCTTCGACAATGAGACCACGAACAAGATCAATTTCGGCATTCTGGTCCATAAGGTCATGGCTGGCATCGTCACCCATCATGACATAGACAAGGCCATTTCTAAGGTGGTGATGGAAGGCATCATAGGGCAGCAGGAGGCTGAAACGCTCAAGCAAAACATCACCGAACTGCTGGATGTGGAGGAGGCCAAGCCTTGGTTTGATGGCAACTGGAGGGTGAAAACCGAGTGCGAAATTCTACTTCCTGATGGCAGCACCTTGCGCCCTGACAGAGTTTTGCTGAAGGATAAAAACGCCATCATCATAGACTATAAAACCGGCAAACAGGAACCCTTTCATGCCCAGCAGGTGGAGACGTATGCCACCGTTCTGAAGCAAATAGGCTATGAAAACATCGAGAAATACCTCTTCTACATCAACGACAAGCAGGTGGTAAAGCTCTAAATATTAGAGTTTGTTTGATATTTGGCTGTTGTCTGGCATAAGTTGCCTGTTGTCTGGCATAAGTTGCCTGTCATCTGGCATAAGTTGCCTGTTGTCTGTGTGTATCGTCCTAAAATAAGTTGACACTCTGTCAGGTAAAATCCTGACTTTAATTTACACATTATAATTAATCCTAAAATAGGTTTACTTTTGCCTGGCATGG
>CAIWCG010000022.1 GCA_903911135.1 uncultured Bacteroidota bacterium | reverse complement strand
GATCATTTATTTTTGGATAGTTATCTTGCCCATAACCCGCTACCCCAAACATCATCCCAAATACAACAAACAAAATCCACTTATCCAAACCATTTTTCATGTGGCTAAATTAGGGAATAATTAGGAATTAGGAATTACGAAATGTTCCTATTAATTCCTTTTTGCCTTATTGGGGAGTTCCCGAATGGCAGGAATATTAAAATTTGCCCTATTGGGGAGTTCCGGAATGGCAGGAATATTAAAATTTGGGCTATTGGGGAGTTTCCGAATGGCAGGAATATTAAAATTTGGGCTATTGGGGAGTTCCGGAATGGCAGGAATATTAAAATTTGGGCTATTGGGGAGTTCCCGAATAGCGAGAATATTAATATTTGCCCTATTCCGACAAACTCAAAATCGATTAATTCCTTATTTATTGAGAGGTTAATTAAAATCATTAATAAATAAAAATGGTATTTATTGATTATTGATGATTAAAAATGGATTTGAAATTTAATGGATAAAATCAATTAATGATAAAATCAAGAATCTTTAAAATCAATAAATCGGTCTGTTTCGGTTTGGCATTAGTTTTTTGTCAATTATTTATGTTGATGATGATTTTATAATAATCTCCGCTTTTGCGGCATCATCATAAAATCATCAAAACCCAAAACCGTATCCTATTATGTATAGTAGGAATTGGCGTTGACATTTTTTATCTTTTTGTGGGGATGATGGAGATAGGGGAGAGGCCGTTTCAAAATATTTTTGGTTTGATGACTGGCTTGAGAATGGGAAATAATGGCAGATAATTTCGGATGTCGATTGCTGTTCAGCGAATATTCACGATAAAGTACGTATTTTTGCAATCCATTCCCACTAAATATTATGCTATCGAAGAAAAATTTGGTTCTCATCCTGCTCCTCACCTTGTTGTTTTGGGCAGAAAACGGTTCGGCACAATGGAGTTCTTATAAGATTTACAAAAAGGACACCATCAACCGCGTAGATAAAAAAGGCCTGAAACAAGGTACGTGGATGAAGTTTTATGATAGCGGAAAGGTGCTGTCATCAGGGACTTTCAAGAACAACAACAAGCAAGGGACGTTTAAATATTTCTATGAAAGCGGCAAACTTAAAGGTACTGCCGAGTTCAACGAGAGTGGGTCGCAATGCCTTTTCAGTGGCTATCACGAAAACGGCAAACCCGAGGCGATAGGGAATTATTGGAACGAGAAAAAAGACAGTGTGTGGCGCTATTTCAATCAGGATTCGGTGTTGATTTCCATTGAGAACTATAAGAAAGGAATTGCCGATGGCGTTTGGAGAACTTTTTATGGCAGCACCAAAAAGATGGTGCAGATGATTACCTATAAGAACGGCAAAAAAACCGGTCCCATGAAGGAATATTTTGAAGATGGGCATGTAAAATTCGATTGCATTCTCGTAGATGGATCTATCGAAGGCCCAACAAAGTTCAATTATGTAGATGGAACCACTCATTATGAGGGAGCTTATATTCATGGCCTGAAAGATGGCATCTGGAAGACTTATGACGAGTATGGTAAGCCTCAAAAAACGGAAGTTTACAAGCTGGGTGAACTTATAGAAGACAAAACAAAGACTGCCAAGGACAGCGCATTACAAAAGAAATGATTATCTTTGTATTGCAATCAGCGAAATAAAAATGAGTAAAAAGGGAAGAATATTGGTGGCCATGAGTGGCGGAATAGATAGTTCGGTGGCATCCATCATGCTGCACGATGAAGGCTATGAGGTGATTGGAATTACCATGAAGACTTGGGATTATGCAAGTTCTGGCGGCTCAAAAAAGGAAACCGGTTGCTGCAGTTTGGATTCCATAAACGATGCAAGAACCATAGCGGTAGAAAAAGGGTTTCCTCACACCATTTTGGATATCCGTGGTGAGTTTGGAGATTTTGTCATTGATAATTTTGTAGAAGAATACTTGGCTGGACGAACTCCTAACCCCTGCGTATTGTGCAATACCCACATAAAATGGGAAGCCTTGCTGAAACGGGCAGACATGTTGGATTGTGAATACATCGCCACCGGGCATTATGCACAAGTCAGGCAAGAAAATAACCGTTATGTCATCTCAAAAGGCCTGGACGACAACAAGGATCAGAGCTATGTGCTGTGGGGATTGACGCAGGATTGTTTGAAACGCACCAAGTTTCCTTTGGGAGGCTTCAAGAAGACGGAAATAAAACAAATGGCGGTGGATATGGGCTTTGAAGAACTCGCAAAAAAGAGCGAGAGCTATGAGATATGTTTTGTGCCCGACAATGATTATCGCGCTTTCCTTAAAAACCGTGTTTCTGACTTGGAAGAACGTGTTGATGGAGGAGATTTTGTTACCGTTGACGGCACTGTTTTGGGCAAACACAAGGGCTATCCGTTTTATACCATCGGCCAAAGAAAAGGTTTGGAGATAGCAGTGGGTTCGCCGCTATATGTTACCGAAATAAATCCCGATACCAACACCGTCGTTCTTGGCACAGAAGAAGACCTGATGAAACAACAGCTTACGGTGAGGAACTTAAACCTTATCAAGTATGATAATATCTATAATGGCATGGAAGCAATGACCAAGATAAGATATAAGACACCTGGTACCATGAGTACTTTGAAACAGACTGACGAAACACACCTCGAAGTGCTTTTCCATCAGAAAGTTTCTGCCATAGCACCAGGGCAGAGCGCCGTATTTTATGATGGCGACGACCTTATTGGTGGCGGTTTCATCGAAAAGAAATAATCATGAAGCATCGCATCCTTATACATTGTTCAGTTTTGATGATCATCATCACCATTGCTTCTTGCACTAAGGATAACAGCAGTTCTTTGAACAAGAATGATGTTTCAGGATACGGATATTTCCCAATCAATGTAGGTCATTATGTCATTTACAATGTCGATTCCATCGTTTATAATCCTAATTTGCAATATCAGCGCGATACCTTTCATTATAAGTTGAAGGAACTCATCGAGTCCACATACATCGACAATTCCGGCAACCTAACTGAACGCATCGAGCGTTATGTTTGGGATGAAACCAACTTCGTTTGGAATATAAACAATGTATGGACCTCCAACCGCAAGCAACAAGATGCCGAGAAGATAGAGGACAATGTCCGTTATGTAAAACTGGCCTTTCCAGTTAAGCTGAATTCCACTTGGAACGGCAATGCCTTGAATAGTTTGTATCCGGAATGGGATTATTCCTATACACAAGTGGATGTTCCGGCAAAAGTGGCCACATTATCCTTTGATTCAACCCTTACAGTGCTGCAATTGGCAGACAGTAATTTTGTTTATAATCATTATGCCGTAGAAAAATATGCCAAGAATGTGGGAATGATTTATAAAGAACTTAAATATATCACCGACAGTATCGTTGGCAAAGTCGGTTTCGATTTAAAAATGACCATAGAATCCTATAATAAATAACCCCAAACAATGAATAAAAAAGTACTTTTCATCCTACTCTTCACCATCCTTGCCATAACTGCCGATGCGCAATATCCATTGCGGTATTTCGTCGCTTTCACCGATAAGGACAACAACGGTTACACCCTCTCCAATCCAAGTGCATTCCTTTCCACACGCGCAATTGCAAGACGAACCAATCAGAATATTCCTTACGACTTTCACGATCTCCCCGTCACCCAAGCTTATGTTGACAGTGTTGCCGCACATGGTGCCACCGTCCTTACCATTACCAAATGGTTCAATGGCGTCACCATCGAAACCACCGATGTAAACATTCTTAACTCCATCCTTGCCCTGCCGTTCGTTGTTAATAGTGTCAACCCCATAGGCAGAAAGCAAAACCCAAATGGAGGCAAAACCACGCTCCCTCCCGGCTTCATTGAGCGCGAATCCATGCTTCACACCAATGCTTCTTTCGCTCCCGAAAGGCAACAATCACCACAAGCCATCGACTACGGTTATGCCTTCAATCAGATACACATGATAGGAGGCGACTACCTCCATTCACAAGGATACATGGGCGAAGGAAAAGTCATCGCCATGCTCGATGCAGGTTTCCTCCATGCCGATACCTTGTCAGGCTTCGACAGCATCAGGAACAACAACCAGATACTCGGAACACGCAATTTCGTCTCCACCCTAAGCAACAATGTATATGCCGACCACTGGCATGGATGCATGTGTCTAAGCTGCATCGGTGCCAACTGGCCTGGTCACACCGTAGGCACAGCCCCACATGCCAGCTTCTGGCTCATCGTCACCGAGGATGCTGCTACCGAAAACATCGTCGAAGAATACAACTGGGCTTCTGGGGCAGAGTTTGCCGACAGTGTAGGTGCCGACATCATCAGCACTTCGCTTGGTTACAATACATTCGATGGTAATCATAACGACCATGCCTATGCCGACATGAACGGAAGGACCACCCCAGGCGCAAAAGCCGCCACCATAGCAGCCGAAAAAGGAATCCTCGTCATCGCCGCCAATGGAAACGAAGGCCAGTCATCATGGCACTTCCTCGATACCCCTGCTGATGCCGACAGCATCCTCGCAGTAGGAGCCGTCAATGCCGCCGCCAACTACGCCGCATTCAGCTCCAAAGGACCCGCATCCGACGGACGGATAAAACCCGACGTAGCCGACCAAGGTGCCGGAACAACCGTAATAGACCCAAACAACACCACCACCAGCCTAAACACCTCCGCCAACGGAACATCCTTCGCCACACCCATACTCGCCGGAGCAGCAGCCTGCCTATGGCAAGCCAACCCAACAATGACAAACATGCAAATCCGACAAGCCATCATCCAGTCCGCCAGCCAATATACGCATCCTGATAGCCTGTTAGGATACGGTATCCCAAACTTCGCATTTGCTAACTCCATCCTCACCAAAATCCCTCTGCCCGACAGGCACCAAAGCACCCTCATGGACCTCTATCCAAACCCATTCTCCACCTCCATCAGCTTCGATTTATACTCCGATACCAGCCAGCAAATAGAAATTTCCCTCAAAGACGCCATCGGTAAAATGGTCATCACACACACCTACCAAATCGACGGAGTAAGCATAAACAAATTCAACATCCTCGAATCAGACTACCTCGCAAAAGGCATCTACATCCTCGAAATACGTTCCATCAACTTCCTCTTCACACGCAAAATCGTCAAAATCTAACCCCTCCCCACACCCATATTTCCTCCCACACTCCTCCCATTCAGAATTTATAATTCAACATTTATAATTCCTATAAGGAGCCTATATCCTCCACCCGTATCAAGGTGCGTCCCGCTATCCGCTGTAGCCGCTGCCAGCCCATTTCCGACACCAAGCAGCGGGCTGCCGCTACTATCGGGGCTAAGATTTGATGGCAGGTAGCTTCGATTAAGCAATAACGAAAGGATGAAATCTGGAGTGAATATAAATAAATCGACTTACCAGCAACAGGATATGGCAAAGTCACCCCAATGTGTGCTAAGTTGCGACCAGTACTAGACAAGAATATCCAAAGGTGTTTACGGAACATCCAAAAGTGTGTACGGAACATCCAAAGGCGTGTATGAAACATCAAGAGATGTGTACGGAACATCCAAAGGTGTGTATGGAACATCCAGAGGTGTGTATGGAACATCCAGAGGTGTGTAAGAACTTTAACGAGGTCGTAAAACAACGTTAGGAGGTGATTAAGTACAGAAACGAGGTCTTTAAACATTATTAGGAGGTGGTAGAGAAGCATTACGAGGTCGTAAAACACTTTTACGAGGTGGTAGAGTTGCATTACGAGGTCATAAAACAACGTTACGAGGTGGTAGAGCTATTTTACGAGGCCGTAAATCATCTTTATGAGGTCCTAAAATATGAAGTTGAGTTCCTTGCGATCCTTGTTGTGGTGCTTGATAATTGCCTTTAAACATAAGCTAATTGCAATTTAAATAGGTGTTAGGTGGCTGTGGCGAAAAGGCAAAGCCTTTTCG
>CAIWCG010000021.1 GCA_903911135.1 uncultured Bacteroidota bacterium | reverse complement strand
GGCGTGGGGTCTGGATTGCAAATCCAGACCTGCGGTGTTTTTGGCTTCGGCTAAAAGGCAATGCCTTTTCGCCGAAGCCAAAAACACCGCTGGTCTGGATTTGCAATCCAGACCCCACGCACATTTCCCCTTTCCCCCCCCCAAAAAAATAAAATGCATTGATATTCAACAACATAAAACACGCCTCGAAAAAATAGAGGCCCTGGATGGGTTCTTATAGGCCCTGGATTAGTTCTTATAGGCCCTGGATTAGTTCTTATAGGGTGTGAATGTGTTCTTATAGGCCCTGAACGTGTTCTTATACCCCCTGAACGTGTTCTTATACCCCCCGAAAGAGTTCTTACCCATAATCCACACCACAATACCGCTTCCACCCACCAAAACACTAAATTCGCCCCATGAACATCGAAGACATCCGAGACTACTGCCTCGCCAAACCCGCAGTAGAAGAAACCTTCCCCTTCGACGACGTCACCATCGTCTTCAAAGTCATGGGCAAAGTCTTTCTCCTCCTCTCCATGGATTCCATCCCCCTCTCCATCAACGTTAAATGCGATCCCGCCCTCGCCCTCGAGCTCCGCGAAAAATACGACACCGTCATCCCCGGCTACCACATGAACAAGAAACACTGGAACACCATCATCATCGACGGCAGCATCCCCTCCACCCTCATCCTCTCCTTCATCGACCATTCGTACGATCTCATAGTAGCCTCCCTCCCCAAAGATAAAAAGGAAGCCCTCAAAAACTATTTCTAACACACCACAATAATAGCTAACAATAAACTGTTTATAAATATCCATTCTCGCAAAGATTTCGAGGATAGCTATTAAGTATTTTAGCGGCGTTAAGAAATAAAAAATAATAAGCATGATAAATTCAATTTTGTTGACAGTAGGAACTACTCCCGCCGTTCAGGATAGCCTGAGCAGAGTAGCCAGTAAGGCAGAGATGGCTGATGAAAATTTATGGGACCTCGCCTCAAAAGGCGGATGGGTTATGATACCCATATTGCTGTTGTCATTAATTAGCATCTACTTCATCATCGAACGATTGGCAGTCATCATGAAGATGAGAAAGCTCGAACCAGGCTTTATGAGCAACATCAAGAATTTTATCCTAAGCGGCAATGTTGCAGCAGCCAGAGAACTTTGCAAAAACTCATCTAGTCCAGAGGCAAGAATGATAGACAAAGGCCTGTCTCGATTGGGAAAACCGATTGCAGAAGTGGAAAAAGCCTTGGAGGCAGTGGGCAAACAAGAAGTGTACAGACTGGAAAAAAATTTGAATATATTATCTATTGTTGCAGGTATTGCACCGCTATTCGGTTTCATCGGAACCATACTAGGCGTTATCAAGATTTTTTACAATATCTCCTTGGCCGATAACATCAGCATTGGTTTGATATCAGGCGGTTTGTATCAAAAAATGGTCACTAGTGCAGCAGGATTGATGGTGGGTGTAGTTGCATTTATTGGCTTCCATTGGCTAAACCTTATGGTTGATAAAATCGTACACCGCATTGAAACTAATGCAGCTGAATTCGTAGATATTATTCAAGACCAAACAAAATGAATCTGAGGAAAAGAAGTTCGTTACGGGCAGAGGTTAGCACCTCTTCGATGAATGATATCATGTTTTTTCTATTGTTGTTTTTCTTGATTATCTCAACATTAGTAAACCCTAGCGTCATTAAAATCAATCTTCCAAGTTCCAAGAAATCCCAGACCATGAACAAGCAATCCATAACGGTTGATGTTTCCAAGGATTTGAAATACTTTGTGAATAATGTTCAGGTGCCTGTGGATAAATTGGAAAGTACATTAGATCGTGAAGCCAAGGCAAAACAGCAAGGAACTATCGTATTACGTTTAGACAAAGCCTTGTCGGTTCAGGATTTGGTCGATTTGATGCAGATTGGATACAAATTAAAACTAAAGATGGTTCTTTCCACTGAACCAAAATCATAAAATGGAGGCTGTTGAAGAAAAAAGAAGGTCTATCCCATTAATTGGAACCATTGTTTTTCATGGCCTATTGTTTTTATTGTTTATAATTGTTGTTTTTCATACCCCTAATCCTCCCTACCCGGAAGCAAGTGGATTTGGTGTGGAGGTAGCTCTCGGAACTTCTGATGAAGGCATGGGAGATTCACCTGGTGAACCTACTCCTGCAAAAAAATCTGCTTCTGCACCGACCCAAAATAACAGCAAGGATAAATCTGCAACTGGCGATACAAAGCCTACCGTTTCACAAGATGTTGAAGACAATCCCTATGTAGGTGAATCAAAAAAGAAAAAGGCCGACAAACCAAGGGTATCAAATCCTGCTGCAGAATATAAGAAGTCCAACAAGGATAAAAGTGGTGGCAAGGGAATAACAGGCAAGCCTGGCTATCAAGGCAAGCCCAATGGAGACCCTAACTCGAATAATTATAACGGTCCTGGTGGCAATGGCCCGGGTGGTGATGGCCCAGGAGGAAATGGAACATCCTATAATTTAGGTAGCAGGAGAGCGACACACAAGGAATTTCCGGACATTAAAAATATCAATGAAAGAGCCGTGGTGGTGGTGAATATTTGGGTAGATAGAGAAGGGAATGTCATCCGGGCAGAAAGAGGTTTGGGTACTTTATCAGCCAATCCATTTTATATAAACAAGGCTATCGAAGCTGCTAAAAAGGTAAAATGGGAACCCAGTTCTGAGGCTCCTGAAACCCAATTGGGTAAGATTAAATATGTGTTCTCGCCTGAATAGATGACTTACGAAGCCACCCTAAAATTTCTCTATAGCCAATTGCCGATGTTTCAACGTGTCGGCGATTTTGCGTATAGGGCCAACCTGAACAATACCAAGGCACTTCTCAACCATTTCGGAAACCCTCATAAAGGAATGAAAACGGTTCATATAGCCGGCACCAACGGCAAAGGTTCCACTTCGCACATTTTGGCTTCCATTCTGCAAATGTCAGGATATAAAACTGGGCTTTATACCTCTCCCCATCTCAAGGATTTCAGGGAGCGGATAAGAGTGGACGGAAAGATGGTTGGCAAGATGTATGTAGTAAATTTTGTCAATGAAAACAAAGGCATTCTCAAGAAAATAAAACCTTCTTTCTTTGAAATGACGGTGGCGATGGCCTTCAAGTATTTCAAGGAGGAGGGAATAGATATAGGCGTAATAGAAACGGGTTTGGGAGGAAGGCTGGATTCTACCAATGTCATCTACCCTGAAGTTTCCTTAATTACCAATATTGGTCTTGACCATACGGCCATATTGGGCAATACCGTACAGAAAATTGCAGTCGAAAAGGCGGGAATCATCAAGCGTTGGGCTCCGGTGGTCATCAGCGAAACCAGTGATGAAACCAAAGACATTTTCATGGAGATAGCCGACCATCGCTCATCGAAATATTATTTTGCCGACCAGATTCTTCGGGTCAAGAGCTATAGGCAGCCTTATGATGTAAAGAGTTATTTTACATTGGAGATTTATAAAGGCGACCAACCCTATATTCGCCATTTGGAATTGGAACTGGGTGGAATCTATCAGGCAAAAAACATTCTTGGAGTGCTGCAAACGGTGGAGATATTAAGGGAAAAGAAATATAAAATCCCGGAATTTCAGCTACGCAAGGCTCTTAGGGAGGTCAAGAAGAATACGGGCCTCATGGGGCGCTGGCAAAAGCTTTCGGAATACCCTGCCGTATATTGCGATGTGGGCCATAATGCAAACGGAATAACGGAAGTGATGAAGCAGGTGAAACTTACCAACCATCAGAACCTACATGTAGTTTTCGGGATGGTGAAGGACAAGGATATCACCAAAGTATTGGAACTGCTGCCCAAGGATGCCACCTATTATTTCTGCAAGGCCGACCTTCCCCGTTCTTTGGAACCGGAAGATTTGAAAGCCCAGGCTGCAACGTTCAAATTGAAAGGAGATTCCTATCCTACCGTGATGGAGGCCTTGAATGCAGCCAAAAAAGTGGCCGAGGAGGAGGATATGATTCTCGTTACCGGAAGCACCTTTGTGGTGGCCGAAGCTCTTTAAAAGACCTAAATAAAAAAGTCCGCTGTGATAGCGGACCTCTTATCTTGTGGGAACTACTGGGCTCGAACCAGTGACCCTCTGCTTGTAAGGCAGATGCTCTGAACCAACTGAGCTAAGCTCCCTTAGGGGCGGCAAAGATAAATACTTTTTTAGAAATGCAAACAAATTCTTCGATTTTTTTTGAATAATCCTTCTTTGACACTTTAAAATATATCATGAAAACCATCCTTCTTGTTAGGCATGCCAAGGCCTTGAAATGCACTCAAAACATTGGCGACATGAACCGCCCACTGGTGGAATCGGGCATATTGGATGCCTTGACGATGGGCAAATGGCTCAAAAAAAATGTGGGCACCATAGATCTTATGGTCTCCAGCCCTGCCTCCAGGGCTTATGCCACGGCTTTGGCCATAGCGCAACAGGCGGATTATCCATTGAACAAGATAAAACTCAATAAAAACCTCTACGAATGTGGCGAAGAGGCCTATGTGGACCTTATTTCTTCCTTCAAGGAGGAGCAGAAAACAGTAGCTATGGTGGGGCACAACCCCGATATTTCGTTTGCGGCTAATTATTTCATCAAGGATTTTCATGAAGAAATGCCTACCACCGGGGTGATAGGCATTGAATTCGAGGTGAAGAGATGGGAAGACATCAAACGATATTCAGGCCGCCTGAAATTCTTCGAGACTCCTCAATAAATCTTTTATATAACTGATTTTAATGATGATGCCTTCATGATAGCTCGCCTGTAGCGAAGCAATTATTAAGGAATCATCAATAATTAATGAATAGGAATGATTTCAAATATCCTTCTTATTGATAAAACTAATTAGTAATTATTTAGAGAATTATGAATTAAAACCATTTGGAGCCTACCGCAAATGCGGGAAGGGTATTTTCGACTCGTTTGGGGCTTACCGCAAACGCGGGAAGGGTGTTTTCTACTCATTTGCACCTTACCGAAAACGCGGGAAGGGTATTTTCGTCTCATTTGCACCTTACCGCAAATGCGGGAAGGGTGTTTTCACCTCATTTGCACCTTACCGCAAATGCGGGAAGGGTGT
>CAIWCG010000020.1 GCA_903911135.1 uncultured Bacteroidota bacterium | reverse complement strand
TATTTCCGGCCAAGGTCATTATAGCTGGTTCCACCAGCCAAATATTCTCTTACTATTTTCTCTTTTAATTCTTTATTATTTTTCATTTTTTGACCGTCCTAAATTACACTTTTTTGTGTAAACCTATTTCAGGACGAGACACATGCTAGGAAGGAAAATTTGCAGGATACCTACCAGAATCATTAAAACATAAGCAATAAAAATAACACACAAACCCAAACATGGCAAAGACAACAGAACTAAAAGAAGGACTTGAAATTTTAAATCCGTTTTTGGCGCAGCATAATTTTGTGCAGGATATGTTTGTGGACAATTATAGAAACAATAATTAGAGAAATAGCATTACATTCAGGGGAATTCAATGAAACTGAATTTCTTCGAATATTTTTTCTATTTTGGCAGCCTTAAAAAAACATCACATTTATGAAGACAAAATCATTTTTATCAGCAGTCATGTTGCTATTGGCAATCATTTCCTTTGGGCAAGTGCCACAAGCATTGAATTATCAGGCAATCTTAAGAAACGCCTCTGGAGGACCTTATATAAACACCGCTGCCTGTTTGCGTTTCAGTATTCATTCTGGCTCCAATGGACCGGTGGCCTATCAGGAAACTCAAAACGTTACCACCAATGCCTTTGGTTTATTTACGGTAAAGATAGGAACAGGAACAGTTACCATAGGATCGTTTGGAGCTATCGTTTGGAGCAACGGAAATCAATATATGCAGGTTGAAATGGATTTGACATGCAGTAATTCATGGACAGATATGGGCTCTTCTGAATTGCTGACGGTACCCTATGCATTTTATGCTGCCAATGGCCCCGTAGGACCTACCGGTGCAACAGGTATTACTGGTGCAACAGGGCCTACTGGTCCA
The DNA here is from genome assembly GCA_903911135.1 of uncultured Bacteroidota bacterium. Taxonomy (GTDB): domain Bacteria; phylum Bacteroidota; class Bacteroidia; order AKYH767-A; family JABDAW01; genus JABDAW01. The sequence goes on along the minus strand of CAIWCG010000020.1, from coordinate 1,628 downwards.
TCAGGTTCTCAAGGAATTACCGGAGTAACTGGAAATACAGGGACTGTAGGAGCAACGGGAACAACGGGACCTACTGGCCAACAAGGATTACAAGGAGTTACCGGTTCAACTGGAGTTACTGGTGCTACCGGCTCAGCCTCCATCAATGGTACAGCCAATTATGTAATAAAATTCACAGCCCCAACAACTGGTGGCAATTCTCATATTTTTGATAATGGAACAAATGTAGGTATCGGAACAGTTTCACCTCTTTACACCTTGGATGTAAATGGAAATGTTATCAGGACAGGAAATTTCACCAATACCATTACCAGTCAGGATTATTATGGTGTTTATGGAAGTTGCAATAACACGGCTTACTATGGAATAGGCGTTCATGGCGATGGTGGATATATCGGCGTTGAAGGAACAGCTACATTAGCGGGTACTGGCGATAGATATGGTCTTATTGGAACAGCAGGTAATGGATCTTCGAGCAATTACGGTGTAAAAGGAATTGCCACTGGTGGTATCAATGCGGTAGGAATATATGGCACCGCCACTGGTGGAACCAACAATTATGGAGGATATTTTGTAGGTGAAGGATATTTCTCCAGTAATGTTGGTATTGGTGTCTTCAACCCCACGTTGGCAATGTTGCAAGTTCAAGGGGCAGCTGGAAATACGGTAGCATCCTTCGGCGCTTCCAGCAATTCAGCAGGTATATCCCTCATTGCCGATTGGCCAGGTATCTATTTCAACAGTTATTATTCAGGGGGGCCAAAAGCCATGTCATCTTCTGGATATCCTGCCTTCATCGATGCTGATCAAACTTCGGGTGCATTGACTTTCAATACCACGAATGTTGCCAATACAACAGCAGGCGGAGCGATATCCGCACCAGAAAGAATGCGAATCGGCGGAGATGGAAATGTTGGTATTGGAACCACTTCGCCTTATTATCCATTAGAAGTATCCGGCACCTCAACTTACATTGGAAGTTTCGAAAATTCAGGAACTTCGGCGAACAGCACAGGAGTTAGAGGATTATGCATCGGCTCAGCCGGCAATGGAACAGGGGTAGAAGGAGAAGCAGGCAATACTGGGGTTGCTGGTTACGCTGATGTTCCTGGCGCAGGAGACCGCTATGGCCTTTATGGCGACGGAATATCTGGAGCAGGATATAATTATGGAGTATATGCAAATGCAAATGGAGGGACTTATGCCTTTGGCATATTTGCATCAGCAAGTGGTTCGAGTTCAGGAAATTGGGGTGGATATTTCAGTGGTAGCGTTTATTCAACAGGAACTTATCAGGGTTCAGACAAAAAATTGAAAAGCGACATTACGCCTTTGAGCGGTGCATTAGATCTTATCAATCAACTTAAACCTGCTAGTTATAACTACAAAACCAAGGAATACAGACATATGAATTTGCCAGAGGGAAGACAGTATGGATTGATAGCAGATGAGGTGAAGGAAGTATTGCCTGGAGCAGTAAAGTTAGCAGTTCAGCCAGCAGAATATGAAAGAATCGGAAAAGTAAAAGGCAAAAAAATTAGCGATGCAGTAGAGTTTAATGCGGTAAACTATACTGAAATCATTCCTTTATTGATAGGCGGAATGAAAGAACAGCAACAAATGATTTC
>CAIWCG010000019.1 GCA_903911135.1 uncultured Bacteroidota bacterium | reverse complement strand
CTAAATGGCTTCGCCTTTCCGCCGCAGCACTCCCCATAAAAACCTAATGCTTCCTGAAATGCAGAAAAATAGGTCTTGCATTAGCGACATTTCCCCAGCAATGATTCATGATTCCTCGTCAAAGCATGACAATTCCTCATCAGAGTTTGGGTAATCCTCTTTAAAGCATGAGATTTCCTCTTTAAAGTTTGGGTAATCCTCGTAAAACTAAGAGAAATCCTCGTAAAAATAAGAGAAAACCTCGTAAAAGTAAGACTTTTACACGTGTAAAAGTCTTAAATATGAGAGGTTTTTAGAAAAATATGAGAGGGTTTTATACTTAAATGAGAGGTTTTGTGCTGCTTTTACGAGGAATTGCCCAGCTTCGGGGAGGAGACGTGGAACTTTAAAGATGCTGATTCCAATTTTTGAGGAATTTACATACTGAAAGGTTTCTCATCCTGTCAGGTCTGGGATGGATTCGATACCTATCAGGAGAAAAACCTGTCAGGAAACGTTCTCTTGTGATGGTTATTTGGCAATTTGATGAAAGTTAGTTCGAGGCTACCTGCCATCGAAGCCTAGCCCCGATAGTAGCGGCAGCCCGCTGCTTTGTTTCGGTAATGTAGATGCAGCGGCTACAGCGGATAGCGGGACGCAGATGGGACGAGATGAGGATATAGGCTCCTTAAAAGAATTAGGAATTAAAAATTAGGAATTAGGAGTTGGAGGAAGGGCGAATTTTAGCCGTTGGCGAGTATCTTGGCCACCTTTTCGTTGATGATGGCAAGGGCTAAATCAATGGTGTCGAGGTGTGTGCGGAAGGATAGGATGGCCAGGCGCAGCATGAACTTGCCTTCGAGCGTGGTGGAGGAAAAAAACACCCGCCCATCGGTGTGTATCTCCTCTATTATCCGCTGATTGAAGGTGTCGGCGTCGCCTTTTTCAGGGATGTAGCGGAATACGATGACGGATAGCTGGGGTTCGAGCAATACTTCGAAGCCTTTGGTGTGTTTTATGCGCTCGTAGAAATACTTTGCGAGCAAAAGCTTCTCTTCCAAACAGGCTCGGAAGGGTGCTACGCCCAAAATCTTCAGTGGCAGCCATAATCGGAGGCTTCTATAGTGTTTTGTGAGCTCGGGACTAAGGTCTGCGGGCGATAACTCTTCGGTATTCTTCAAGGCATCTTGCATGTAGCTCGCTATATATTGGTGTGCCTGGTATAAATGTCGCTTGTCCTTGATGAGCACCACGCCCAAGCCATAGGGCAGGAACAATCCCTTATGAGGATCCATGATTACGGAGTCGGATTTCTCGATTCCTTTCAATAATGCCTTGCCTTCGTCCGTCAATGCAAAGAAAGCGCCATAAGCCCCATCTACATGAAACCATAAATGGTGCCTTTTGGTGATGTCACCCAAGGAATCGAGAGGGTCTATGGCTCCTGTGTCGGTGGTTCCTGCGGCTGCTATCACCAACCAAGGGGTTAGGCCATTGGCTTGGTCGTTTTCTATCATCTTCTCCAGCTCCGAAGGGATCATTCGATAGCTTTCATCGAGGGGCACATATCTTTTGATGCATTCTTCGAGGCCTGCTATCCGTATCGCCTTCTCCACACTATGATGAGCCTGCTTGCCAAGATAGATAACCGTGGTTTCTATGTTCCTCGCCTTGATTTTATGGGCATCCCTTGCCGTTACTATGGCAATCAGGTTGGCCATGCTCCCTCCCGAAGTCAAATTGCCACTAGAATCAGCATCATAACCAATCATCTCCACCATCCATTGAATCAACAGGTTCTCCATCCTCACAGCACCAGGCGAAGCGAAGAAAATACCCGCATAACGATTCGTGATGTCGGCCATATAATCCCCTAATGCGGAATAATAGATGCCACCACCGGGGATATACCCAAGATGCCCGCCAGAAGCAGGATTAAGACCGTGGGTATCCACATTTTCAAAGATCAATTTTATAGCTTCATCCATGTTTATAGGCTCTTCGCTTATGGGGGAAGAGAAGATGCCCTTTCCTTTATCCTCTGTCATGTCAAAGGCATTCAAGGAATGGATGTTTTCCAAGAAATCTTCGGTATAATCGACCACTTTCTTTCTGTTTACGCTCCTTGCGGCAGCATTGGGCTCCAGCAATCGGGATATCTTTTCCAGTTCTTTTATCTTTTCAATCATTATAAGGAGGCTTTAGGGCAATAAGCGCAAAGATACGAATACGATAAATATCAATAAGCATGAACTATTTGTAAATTCGCAGCATTCTTAAACATTAATTACCTGATGACTCCCTCCTTGCTCCTGTTTTGTGTCTTGGCCTATTCGGCTGTGTTGTTTTTAATAACCTATCTCACCAGCCGCAACGCCACCAATGAAACTTTCTTCGTTGGCAACCGCTCTTCTCATTGGTATTTGGTGGCTTATGGAATGATTGGAGCATCTCTTTCAGGAGTCACGTTCATGTCGGTTCCTGGTGCGGTTGGAACTCAAAACTTTGCCTACTTGCAATTGGTTTTCGGATACCTTTTTGGCTATGGCGTCATTGTAGCCATCCTGCTTCCGCTTTATTATCGCCTAAATCTGACTTCCATATATACTTACCTCCAACAACGCTTCGGAAAATGGTCTTATAAGACCGGTGCATTTTACTTTTTGCTCTCAAGGGTCATCGGAGCCTCCTTTCGACTGTATATCGTCATCAATGTCTTGCAAATATTCGTATTCGATGAGTGGGGAATCCCATTTGCAGTAACCGTTGCGGCATTTATATTGCTGATATTGCTATATACCTTTCAAGGTGGCGTCAAGACGATTGTTTGGACAGATACTTTACAGACAACCTTCATGTTGTTGGCGGTAGTCATCACCGTTTATTTGATTGGAAAGGACATGAATCTATCCATTTCCGACATGTTCTCGACCATCAGAAACAGTCCACATTCATCCGTCTTCATCAGCGATTGGAACGACAAGAAATTCTTTCTGAAAAACTTCTTTGGAGGAGCCTTCATCGCCATTGCCATGACCGGTTTAGACCAAGAAATGATGCAAAAAAACATATCCTGCAAAACCATCAAGGAATCGCAAAAGAATATGATTACCTTTACCATCATTCTCTTCTTCATCAACCTTCTTTTTCTTGGTTTAGGAGTCTTATTATACAATTATGCAGCAAGTAAAAACATTCCAATTCCCAATCATACCGATGATTTGTTCCCTACCATAGCAATAAAATTCTTAGGCCCTGTTGCAGGATTGTTTTTCATCATCGGCTTGATTTCAGCCGCCTTTCCAAGTGCCGATGGCGCCTTAACGGCCTTGACAACTTCATTTTGCATTGATTTCATTGGCATAAAGGAAAGGAATTGGTCCGAAAAGCGCCAACAAGGTATCCGATACATCGTTCATATATCCTTCGCGGTATTGTTGTTGGGCGTAATCATTTATTTCAAGCATTATATTGATGAATCAGTGCTAAACAAGCTCTTCACGGTGGCCAATTATACCTATGGTCCATTATTGGGGCTCTTTACCTTCGGTCTGTTTACCAAGCTGCAGGTAAAAGACCGATTCGTTCCATTGATAGCCCTATTTCCGCCAATAATCTGTTATCTTTTAAATAACAACCTGAAGGATTTCTTTGCCCCATATCAGTTTGGTTTCGAGATGTTGATAATAAACGGCGCACTCACCTGCATCGGCTTGTTCATCATTGCCAAATACAAAAAGGAAACCATCGGAAAATAACAATGGAAGGGGATACAAGGCACCAGAATATGCCTTATTTACTCATCTAAAAAGACAGTAAGGCTATTTATAAATATCTTGATGCTAATAATTATAGAGGTATTCATTTAGCTATTTCCTATTTATCGATGATTACTATTGATAAATATCAAATAGCGCCAACAGGGATACAAAGTGTGCTTGAAAAGATACTTGCCAAAAACAAAAAGGTACATAATCTGTTTTATTTACATACAAATAAAACAGATTCTCATACAAATAAAACACATTCTCATACAAATAAAGTAGATTCTCATACAAATAAAACAGATTCTCATACAAATAAAACAGATTCTCATACAAATAAAGTAGATTCTCATACAAATAAAACAGATTCACATACAAACGGTTTTTGTCTTGTACTTTCTTTTTTAATGTTTCATGCCTTGTATCAACTATATGGAATGGATAAGACCCTCTGGGTATATCTTAATTTTTAAATATTATGCAATAATACCCCTTGTATGCATTAAAAAGTCCATTTTGATGCCTTGTTGGCGCAAACAAGAAGGTTTTAATGCTTGAATGATGCCATTATTAGGTAAAATAGAACCTACAAATGGCATTTCATCATTTATCGATCATATCCATCAAAAAAAAATGGATGTATTCAAAAAACTTGAATACATCCACATTTATTTAAATCGCTATTTTAAATTACCTGATGACGGTTAAGCTACCATGGCGTATATCTCCAGTATTTAGATATAAGATATAATAGTAGGTGCCATCGGGGGCATCACCACCCGTCCAGTCATTGCGATAATAGGTGTTTTCATAAACTTTTAATCCCCATCTATTGAAGATAACGAGCTTGCTGTTAGGAAATTCATCCATGTTGATGATGACGAACTTATCATTCTTTCCATCACCATTTGGGGTAAATACATTTGGAACATAGATGTCGCAATCCTTAACGAAAATATCAATCATTGTTGAATCGCGGAAGCAGTTCTTCTCGGAAACGGCAAGATATTTTATGGTATAATAACCGGCAGGATAGCTGATGGTATATGAACCGGGAGCGCTGCCAGCAACAAGTTTGCCGGGGGAATAATCAATGCTTGCAAGTCCAGCCCCTACCAGCGTGTCATGAACCGTGATGACGGCCTGATCATACGAACACATGGAATCTGGCGGAGTAACGGTCAGACCAGTAATAGGATGTGGAATAATTCGAACCTGAACAGAATCGGATAGGTGGTGTCCACAAGAATCATTGACTGCAACGGTATAAACAGTAGTGGAATTAGGAGTGACAACTTGTGAAGAACCTCCGCCCAATGATTGATTCCAGTCATAAACATAACCATTATATCCTCCATATACCCGTGCATTCAAATCAACCTGCTGACCAAGACAGAGAACGGTATCGGAGGTAAGGTAAAGTCTCATGGGTTGTACATTTACTAATGGCATGTTGATGGTAATGTCCGGACCGCATGCAGAAGGAAGATGAATGGTAATGGTGACATATTTATTGGTGGTATCAACTAAATTTACCAAGCCAGCAATGATTAAAGTATCGACAGTTTGTCCAGCAGGAATAGTAATGCTGCCTGTAAGGTTTGCATAATCTATTCCATTTGCTCCAGAACCTCCAAGAGTATAGGTGATGGTAGTAGGAACACCGAAAGCCAATGGTAAAGAGAAGACCACTTTGCCATCCTTGCAAGTGGCTACTGCCGGAGCATCAACTATTACAAGATTGTCGCCATAAACTACATTGACAATAATATTATGATTGATGGTATTGCCGCAAGAATCTATAACACTGACATTATATGTAGTCGTTGTTGAGGGAGATACAGATACAGATGCACTGCTTCCTAAGCCATGATCCCAAGTATAGGAATAACCGAGAGGAGCATATCCACCTGTGGCCAAAGCATTCAGATTGGTGCTGTGTCCATAACAGATTGTAGTGTCATTACTTACATTCAATGCGATAGGGTCAACATTAATGATAATCGCCCTTACCGTATCATAACCACCTCCACAAGACGATGGAATGGGAAGTAAAAATATCACCGTTTCATTAGGTTCATTGATGTTGTCAACGATGGGATGAATGGTAACGGTATCGGTCAAGGAGCCAGGAATTATCGTAACACTATCAGGAATTAGTGTATAATCAACACCATTGGTAGCAGTGCCGGTAATAAGGAAATGAACCACATAAGGACTAGATTGAGTGGATGGAATGGAGAATACAACCTTCCCATCCTTGCAGCCTTCTATGGCTATCGTATCAGGACCGTTTTCCCATGCAGCAAATATCAGACTAACAGTAGTGGCTGCAGTGGCAGTATTGCCACAATAATCAGTTACAGTAACATGATAAGTAGTATTGGAGGTAGGCATTACATTGACTGAGGCACTGCTGCCCGCGCCATGATCCCAAACATAGGAATAGGCTCCATAGCCATGTATGGCAGAAGCAGAAAGAACAGCATGCTGACCAGTGCAAATGGTGGTATCATGACTTACGGTAACCTGAATGCTATCAACATTTCTGATATATAACAAAACACTGTCGGTAACGAATGTGGAACAACCGGTTTGATAAGTAACGCCGAAAACGATGGTTTCAGTTGGTTCGCTGATGTTGTCGGCAATGCCGTTAATGATTAATGTATCATGAATCTGCCCGGCAGGAATAACCAAACTATCCGCAATATGGGTATAATCAGTTCCATTTATGGCAGTACCGCCAACAGTGAAATAGATGGTGGTATCATGATTCAATGGCTGGAGAATGGAGAAGATGACTGACCCCGGAACGCATCCCTCTACTACCATAGAATCAATGGTGCTAGGATGAGTGGTGACAAAAACGGATGAGCCACCCGAGAAACTTCCCTGCTCCAGGAATACACCAGAATCATATATATAATCTCCTGCATCTGCGATCGCAATCTTGATATGATAGGTGTCGCAAGGAATTACAGCAGATTGGGCGATTATTGGCACCGTAAAACCATCATATTGAACCGTGGTCCCTCCAGTATTATTCACATAATACGAAGAATTGGTTGTAGAATTGACATTGTCGATTGACACCGGAGTAGTAGTAGTAGGAACCAATGCAATGTTTGGACTTCCAACAATGGACGGTCCGCTGATGAAAAAAGCAAATACGTCATTGTATCCAAGATTTACAAATTCCGGATATTCCTCCGAAGCAAAAACATATCTGAACTTCACCGTATCGCCAATTGGAATAAAATCAAACTCCAAAATACAGGCATCATGAGTTGTTGCATTCGAAATTGCATCCAATTGTGCATCACCAAGTTGGTTATCACTACAGCCTGCATTGGTGCTGTCATTTGGCCCAGGAGCACTCCCTATTCTTCCTGTTGTCAACAAAACACCACCGGCAAGCCCAATATTGGACGCAGTACCATTAAAGCTACCGATTGCCACAGTATCTCCGGTGTAAGTGATATTGAAAGCTTGCACACCGCTACCAAGCAAAACTGTTTGAACCAACTGAACCGGCGTTAAAGTATTGCTTACAGTTAGTTGCGCTGTTGCATTAGAAAAAGCTGCACCTGCAATTAGCATTGCAAGCATCATTTGGTGGTAAAATTTCTTCATTTTTTTAATGTTTTTTGAATATTTGAGACCACAAAAATAAATAAAAAATAACATATCCAAGATGATATTTGTAGGAATATCAAAAATACACAACCATTTCTTTGATTTTACCACTGCCACTCCAATCATTTCCTGAATTTGGAGCCTATGTTCGCTTCTCGTCCCATCTGCGTCCCGCTATCCGCTGTAGCCGCTGCATCCCCAATACCGAAACAAAGCAGCGGGCTGCCGCTTCTATCGGGGCTATGTTTTGACGG
>CAIWCG010000018.1 GCA_903911135.1 uncultured Bacteroidota bacterium | reverse complement strand
TTGTCCGATGGTGTAATTGGCAACACGTCTGATTTTGGTTCAGAAGAGTCTAGGTTCGAAACCTAGTCGGACAACAAGACCACTGATAAACCCCTTGCAAAACGATATGCAAGGGGTTTCTTCTTTACTGCCGAAACCCAAGCCAAATTAGCTCCATAATAAAAAGCAGTCAGTAATTAATGAATGGCTTTTGAAGTATTCCATGATGTCATTGCCAGAAAAAATGAAATTATTGAATCTTTATCATTAAGGATGATTAAAGAATAAAACGGTTTTGAACGGGTAAGATTATTCCTTACTTATTATTCATGAAATCTTACCGAAGGTAGATCAATACTTACCGAAGGAAGGCGAAAACTTACCGAGAAAAGCCAAAATCTTACCGAGAAAAGCTAAAATTTTACCGAGATAATCCAAAATCTTACCGAGAAAACCCAAATTTTTACCGAGATTTTAGCAATAATGATGCCTGTATATATCCTCTTTAGTGATATATAAAGGAGTTATATGTATAATAATATATTAATTATGAGCTTATACGTGATACGAGCTGGTAACTTTGGCAGTTATATCCACCGAAAGATTAATTATCCACGAGGTGCTGTAACTTTTGGGTAAGGTGAATTTTCCTCTAAGTATAATGATTATCCTTATGCCTAACGGGTCTTTTTATTGCACCAATTTAATGCTTCCTATGGGGTGTTTTAATTTATTTATCGAGATTAATCATTGGTATTATTTCATTTTATCTTTATAGCTTCTCATCGAGCCATAAGGATATTGGGAGGAAAATTAAAAACTGCATGCTTATATATATAGTATGGGTGGCGCTTGTTTTTAAGTTTATTTTTAATGAGCAGGTTTTGAGTGCTATCGGTTTCGAGGTGATGATAGTTGGGGAATGGCGGGTGGTTTTGCGGCTTTTGCTGGTGACACTAAAAAAAATCTTTGCTCGTTATTTGGTAGTTTGAAAAAGTTTTCTTAATTTTGTACTCGTAAATAAAAATAAAAAATAATAACAGTCATGAGAAAAGCTAAAATTTTATTCATCTCGGCCGAGATAACTCCTTATTTGGAAGAAACTTCATTGGCACACATTGCACGTTATTTGCCTGCAGGTGTTCAGGACAAAGGGAAGGAGATCAGAACATTCATGCCGCGTTTTGGCTGCATCAATGAGCGAAGAAATCAGTTGCATGAGGTCATCAGGCTGTCGGGCATGAACTTGATCATCGATGAAACGGATCATCCGCTGATCATCAAAGTTGCTTCTATCCAATCTGCGCGCATGCAGGTTTATTTTATAGATAATGATGAGTATTTTTCGAGGAAGAATACTTATAGAGACGGCAAGAAGGCGTTTTATCCAGATAACGATTCTAGAACAATATTCTTTTGTCGTGGTGTTTTGGAAACGGTAAAGAAATTGGGCTGGTCTCCAGATTTGATTCATTGTCATGGCTGGATAACGAGTTTGATTCCTTTGTATCTTAAAACCAGTTATAAGGATGATCCTATCTTTATGAATTCAAAGGTTGTTTATTCGGTATATAACCATGATTTTCCAGAAGTTTTCAATGAGGATTATGCCCGCAAAGTGAAGATGAAAGGCATGAGCAATGATGATTTGAAGCTTTTGAAGACTCCTGATTATGTAAACATTAACTTGGCGGCAATGAAATATTCTGATGCTGTGATTCAAGGAAGCGATAAGATTCATCCTGATTTGGCTGCTGCGTTTCAAAATATTGACAAACCATCTTTGGGCTATCATAATGTGGATGAATATGTGAAAGCATATGCGAAATTCTACGATGAATTGCTTGCCGAGAACTTAATGTTGGTTGAGTAAAGCACTTAAACAACATTTTGCTTTTTTTCTCGTTTTAACCATTCTAATACTATCCCTTTGAAAAATTTTAAAATATTTTCTGTCTTATCTTTTGCGTTAATGGTTGGGATAATGGTTATCTCATGCAACGATCCAAGCACAATCGGGTTGGCGGTTCAGCCGAATTCGGACAAAATCAACATGCGATTCACCGATACGGTTACCGTTACTGCCTCAACAGTCTATTCTGATTCCATCAGGAGCGACAATGCTGGGTATAATTTACTAGGTAGCTATGATGACCCTGTATTTGGCAAAACTTCTGCAAGTTTTTATGCGGTTGCCAATTTGGAGAGTTTCAATAATTCTTTTGGGGTTAACCCAATTGCAGATTCTATGATTCTTTCGTTGGAATATGCCGGTTATTATGGTGATACTACAACTACCCAGTCATTAACTGTCTATCAATTGACTGAAGGCCTTAGCCAAGGTACGGCATATTATTCCAATCAGAATTTCAGTTATGATAATGCAGCCATAGGTAACTTGGTTTTTACCCCACATCCTCACGATAGCGTAAATGTAGGCGGTGCTAACCAACAAGCTCAACTTAGAATTAAATTGAACTCAAGTTTGGCAAATTCGATATTGAACCAAAACAGCACTGTTCTTGGAGGAAATGCTGCATTCACCAATTTCTTTAAGGGAATATATGTAAAAACCGGTGATGTAAACATGCTTGGGAAAGGCTCTATCTTATATTTTAACTCTACCAGCATAAATTCACGTATTACTCTATACTTCCACAATTCAAGTTCGGCTGGATTATCCTTTAATATGGTATTTGATAATTCTTCTGCAAGGATAAATCATTTCGAACATGATTATTCCGGGACCAATATCATCCAACATATTGGGTTGCCATCGCCAATCGTTTATTCACAAGCAATGGGAGGAGTAAAAACATTTATTAATTTCCCAAACTTAAAACATTTTTTGGATTCCGGTAAAATATGCATTAATAAAGCAGAATTGATTGTTACAATTGCCGCTGATAATGCAAGTGCCATTTATCCTCCTCCAGCAAATATGGTTTTATATGCTTTGGATTCCATGGGTGAACAGGTTAGTTTACCTGATTATACCTTATCTACCTATCAGATTCCATTAACAAACTCAATAGAATATGACTTTGTAATAAACGATTACATCCAAAGGGTATTATTAGGAACAATCACTGATCATGGCTTGCAATTGGAAACCGCATCAAGAACTTCTTTGGCAAATAGAGTGATTATAGGTGGCGGAAACAACCCATTGGTTCCAATGAAATTGAAAATAACATATACTAAATTATAAGGATGTGTGGAATTGTTGCATACATTGGTAGTCGGGAAGCCTATCCGATAATAATTAAAGGGCTGCATAGATTAGAATATAGAGGATATGACAGTGCAGGCGTTGCGCTTTTGAATGGCAATTTAAACGTATATAAGAAGGCTGGGAAAGTAAGTGATCTTGATGCCTTTGTAAAAGACAAATCGCTTGTAGGCAAGGTTGGTATGGGACATACACGATGGGCAACCCATGGAGAACCTAACGATAAAAATGCACACCCTCATTATTCTGAATCAGGTAACCTTGCTATTATTCATAATGGCATTATCGAAAACTATGCCTCAATAAAAGCGGAACTGATAAAGAGAGGGCATACCTTTCAAAGCGATACCGATACAGAAGTATTGATACATTTAATTGAAGATATTCAAGAAAACAGTTCTGTAAGCGTTGATGAAGCCGTTAGAATGGCATTGGCGGAGGTAATTGGTGCGTATGCAATTGTTGTCATGTCACAAAATGACCCTAACTTGCTTATTGCCGCCCGTAAAGGAAGTCCAATCGTATTGGGTGTAGGCAAAGATGAATTTTTCATTGCATCTGATGCAACACCAATCGTTGAATATACCAAGAATGTTGTCTACCTGAACGACGGTGAAATAGCAATCATCGACCATGGCAAGTTAATTGTAAAGACCATCCAAAACCAAATTAAAACTCCTTATATCCAAGAGTTGGAAATCAAATTGGAGATGCTTGAAAAGGGTGGCTACGACCACTTTATGCTTAAAGAAATATATGAACAGCCTCGTTCGATTTGGGATAGCATGCGCGGAAGGATAGATGCCAAGAAAGGCATCATAAAACTGGGTGGCATCATGGAATACGAATCTCGTATTTCCAATGCCAAGCGAATATTGATCATTGCTTGTGGAACTTCCTGGCATGCCGGTTTGGTGGCCGAATACCTCATTGAAGAATTTGCCCGAATACCAGTAGAAGTGGAGTATGCTTCCGAGTTCCGATATAGAAACCCGGTTCTTTCTGAAGAAGACATTGTCATCGCCATCTCACAATCGGGTGAAACGGCCGATACCCTTGCCGCCATTGAGCTTGCAAAGTCGAAAGGCGCATTAATCTTTGGTGTTTGCAACGTAGTTGGTTCATCCATTCCACGGGCTACCGATGCAGGTGCATACACACATGCAGGGCCCGAAATAGGTGTGGCTTCCACCAAGGCTTTCACTGCACAGGTGGCGGTTCTTACCTTGCTTGCCATTCAAATCGCCCATAAAAGAGGCACCATCAGCAACTCCAGGTATATGACCATGATCAGCGAGCTGGAAAGCATCCCTGCCAAGGTCGAAAAAACGCTTCTTACCAATGATGCCGTCAAGATAATTGCAAGCAAGTTCAAGGATGCCCGAAATTTCCTCTATCTCGGTCGTGGTTATGGCTTTCCCGTGGCGCTAGAAGGAGCGTTGAAACTTAAAGAGATATCTTACATTCATGCCGAAGGCTATCCTGCCGCCGAAATGAAACATGGCCCGATTGCCTTGATAGACGAGGAAATGCCGGTGGTGGTCATCGCAAATAAAAACAGCTCTTACGAAAAGGTGGTCAGTAACATTCAAGAGGTTAAAGCCCGAAAAGGTAAGATTATCGCCATCGTTACCGAAGGAGATGATGTGGTGAAAAACCTGGCCGACTATTCCATCGAAATTCCTGAAACAGACGACGCACTGGTTCCCCTATTGGCCGTCATTCCACTACAATTGTTGGCCTATCACATCGCCGTCATGCGCGGAGCCAATGTAGATCAGCCAAGAAATCTCGCCAAATCCGTCACGGTAGAGTAATTTTTTTCAAGCCTTATACCATAAATACTCCGAACACCTATAATCTATAGGAGTTCAATCAGTATTTTCACTGTTTTCATAGCATTATGATAGCATTGTCTAAGAAAATGCAATTATAATGCTATGATCATTGATCATCAACTATCATTCATGGAACCATCTATATGATTATTTATCAGCATCAATGATTTATGATCAATAACCCAATGTTTTTTCATCCCAAGCTCCCAATTTGATATATAAAACGTAGGGATTGTGAGACGAAACGTATGGATTGCGAGACAAAGCGTAGGGATTGCGAGACGAAACGTAGGGATTGTGAGACGAAACGTATGGATTGCGAGACGAAACGTATGGATTGCGAGACGAAACATAGTGATTGCGCGACGAAACATAGTGATTGCGAGACGAAACATAGTGATTGCGCGACAAAACATAGTGATTGCGCGACGAAACATAGTGATTGCGCCACGAAACATAGTGATTGCGCGACAAAACATAGTGATTGCGAAACAAAACATAGTGATTGCGAGACGAAACATAGTGATTGGACAACAAAATGGTTGCATCAAGCATTGTCCACATTAAATAGACCCCATTTTATTAACTGTTGATCAATATTAAGTATAATTTCAATCCTAAATTAGACGGTTAAAAGATAAAACTCATTTCCTTATTGGAATAAATATGGATTTCGTTTTCGGCATCCTTAACCAATAATTTCCCATTCAATGAAGTGCCCATAATAGTCCCCTTTCGCTCCTTATTACCTTCCAAATAACTTATTTCTCTATTGATTCCATACAAATGTTGGTTATATTTAGCCCTTAAATTCTCCCTTTCTGTTGAGTTTTTCATGACGATATAATTCTTTTCGATGGATGAACAGACAGAATTCAAGCAATCCTTCAGGTCAAAATCCCTTCCAGTCAATATTTTAAAGGAAGTGGCATTTGGAACATCCTTCGAAAATTGAATTTGATTGATGTTTAACCCAATGCCAATGACGCTCGATAGAATCTTGTCGCCACGCAAAACATTTTCAATCAATATCCCTCCAATTTTCTTGCCCCCGATAAAAAGATCGTTAGGCCATTTTATAAAAACCTTTCTTTCAATTTTCTTTCTGATGAATTCTACAATCCCCACACTCACTGCTTGATTTAACAAGAATTGATCCTCCGGCGAAATGAAAGTTGGATAATAAATAATGCTGAAAGTCAAGTTTTTCCAAGCCTCGCTTTCCCACACCGCACCTTGTTGCCCCCTTCCTTGGCTTTGATTATAGCCAATGATTACGGTGCCTTCAGGCGGTTGTTCCTGCTGCAACAACTCACTGGCAAAGGAGTTTGTAGAAGCCACCGAGTCGAGTTCTATGAGGTTCTTTCCGGTAAAATTTGAAGTAAATGTGTTCATTTATTAGAGAATGCGTATTTTTGAGCGGTCAAAATTACTATTAAGTATGACAAAAATTTTAAAAATTCACAACAAAAAACAATTAATGGCAAAGAAAAAAGAAGAAACAACAAAGCCTGCCGCAAAGAAAGTTGCAGTAAAGAAAGTAAAAAAAACAGTAGCTGCTGAAAAAAAGGAGAAAACGGTGGCAGTAAAGAAAGTGGCAACGAAAAAAGTAACCGTAGCTAAACCAAAAGAGAAAATTGCCGTTGAAAAAAAGGAGAAAAAAGTTGTTGTAAAGAAGGCAACAATAAAAAAAGATGCCACTGAAACATTAAAGGATGCAGTTGTATTCGGCATGCAGGAAAAAAAGGCAGACAACATCGTCACCATCAATTTAAAAAACATCCATAATTCCATAGCTGATTACTTTATCATTTGCCAATGCGAATCAAAAACACAGGCACAGGCCATTGCCGATTCGATAGAAGAACAAGTCTATAAAAAGACCAAAGAAGACCCATGGCACAAGGAAGGACGAGAAAATTCTGAATGGATTCTATTGGATTATTCAAATATAGTGGTTCATATTTTCTTGAGGGAGAAACGGGACTTCTATGGTTTGGAAAAATTGTGGGGTGATGCCGACATAAAGCACATAAATGGCAAATAAAAATGATTTTTTGTCAATATTACCAATAAAGATAATTATTAAAACCAATGGCATAAAGTTTGACTTTGTAGCAAACTTAATATAAAAGAAATGGCAAAGAGCAAAAACAAAATAAAAAAAGAAGATATAAACCCGTCTTCACCGGAAGGAAAGAAGCCTTCAACACCGAAATTCGGTTTTAATTTCTATTGGATATATGGAATAATAATAGTTGTATTCATTCTTATAAATTTCATTAACTGGGGCGGTGGAGCAAAGGAAATTTCTTATCAGAACTTTGAACGGGAGATGCTGCAAAACCATGATGTCGAAAAAATAGTTGTCATCAATGAAAAAGTTGCAGAAGTTTATATCAAAAAAGACAAGCTAAAAGGGGATAGATATAAGGATGTTCGTACAAAATCAATTGCGAACGTGGATAATCCAGGTCCACATTATTATTTCAATATAGGTTCTGTTGAGACATTTGAGAAAAAATTGGGCGAGGCTCAAAAAGATTTTACAAAAGAGGACAAATTGGAACCGAGCTATCAGACAAGGAATAACACTTGGGGAGATATCATGGGATGGGTTTTCCCTATTATAATTATGGTTGCGATTTGGTTATTCATTGCAAGAAGAATGTCAGGTGGTGGTGCTGGAAGTCAGATATTTAATATTGGAAAATCAAAAGCAACCTTGTTTGATAAGGATAGTCATGTCAATATTACTTTTAATGATGTCGCAGGTTTGGAAGAAGCTAAAGTTGAAGTAATGGAAATTGTCGATTTCCTTAAAAACCC
Organism: uncultured Bacteroidota bacterium; assembly: GCA_903911135.1. Lineage (GTDB taxonomy): Bacteria > Bacteroidota > Bacteroidia > AKYH767-A > JABDAW01 > JABDAW01. The sequence continues at coordinate 17,094 of CAIWCG010000018.1, read as the reverse complement.
GAAAAAATACACATCCTTAGGTGGCAAAATACCCCGTGGAGCGTTATTGGTAGGGCCTCCAGGTACCGGTAAAACACTACTTGCAAAGGCAGTTGCGGGCGAAGCACAAGTTCCATTTTTCTCTATGTCTGGCTCCGATTTTGTTGAAATGTTTGTTGGTGTAGGAGCATCTAGAGTGCGTGATTTATTCAGGCAAGCAAAAGAAAAGGCCCCTTGTATCATCTTTATAGATGAGATAGATGCAATTGGACGTGCCCGAGGAAAATCACCTTCATTCAGTTCGAATGACGAACGCGAAAGTACCCTAAATCAACTGTTGACTGAAATGGATGGTTTTGGAAGCAACAGCGGCGTAATTATTCTCGGCGCAACAAATAGAGCAGATGTATTAGACCGAGCATTGTTGCGTCCAGGGAGGTTTGATAGGCAAATATATGTTGAATTGCCTGATTTGAATGGAAGAAAAGAAATATTCAAAGTCCATTTAAAACCATTAAAGTTAGATGATACAGTCGAAATAGATTTTCTTGCGAAACAAACACCTGGATTCTCAGGAGCTGATATCGCCAATCTTTGTAACGAAGCGGCACTTATCGCTGCGAGAAATAATAAGTTGCTTATCGACAAACAAGATTTCCTGAATGCAGTTGATAGAATTATTGGTGGTTTGGAGAAAAAAAACAAAATAATATCATTAGGTGAAAAGAAAGTGATTGCTTTTCATGAAGCAGGCCATGCCACTGTCAGTTGGTTAGTTGAACATGCTAACCCTTTGGTAAAAGTAACTATTGTTCCTCGAGGAAATTCTTTAGGAGCAGCTTGGTATTTACCAGAAGAAAGACAAATAACCACAAAAGAACAATTAATGGATGAAATATGCGCAGCATTAGGTGGGAGAGCTTCTGAAGAAATTACATTCGGAAAGATTTCCACTGGAGCTTTAAGCGACTTGGAAAAAATCACAAAACAAGCCTATGCAATGGTAGCCATTTATGGTCTTAATGATAAAATTGGGAATATCAGTTATTACGATTCTCAGGGTAAGCAAGAATTGGAAATGTACAAACCATATAGTGAAAAAACAGCACAAATTATTGATGAAGAAGTAAGTAAATTGATTGAAGGCGCATACGACCGCACTAAAAAACTTTTGCAGGATCATAAGCCTCAACTAGAAAAGCTAGCCAATGTTTTATTAGAAAAAGAAGTTATCTTCAAAGAGGATTTAGAAGAGATTTTTGGTAAACGAGCATTTCAATCTGAAAGAGAAGAAATGGAATCAATTAAACCCCAACCTAAACCAATTCTTAATGATACACCATTAACGGAGTTGCCTTCTGATCCTGCTATTGATTCAGAATCTGAAGATAACATCAGTGCACCTGCAAATTAACTTTTTAGCGATATGCAAGAATCGACATCAAAAGAAAAGGTTTTGAAAAAGGTAAGGAAAGCCCTTATCCAGAAAACTAAAAACCCGAATCCGAATCTTGATTATGAAGGTAAAATTTATGCTGTTTCAGATGAGTCGTTAGATGTAGTGTTTGCTGAAGAATTCACTAAAGTTTCCGGGCAGTTCGCATATTGTGAAAACCTTGACGAATTCGTTGATTTATTTGCTTCTTTGGTTGTTGAAAAAGAATGGAAAAACATTCATACTCTCGACCCCAAAATACAAGATTATTTAAAACACACCAATATACCAATCACCACAGATAAAAAAGATCTACTTGATGCATTGGTAGGTATTACCTTTTGCGAATTTCTTTCAGCCAGAACGGGTACAATAATAATATCTTCCAAACAACTTTCTGGCCGCAGGTTAAGCGTATTTCCACCCATCCATGTTACTGTAGCATTTACTTCACAGCTTGTTCCTGATTTAAAGGATGCCTTAAATGGAATTAAAAATAAATATGGCGAAACAATTCCTTCCATGATTACTACAATTACTGGACCTAGCCGTTCGGCTGACATTGAGAAAACATTGGTTATGGGAGCACACGGACCCAAAGAGGTTTTTTTGTTTCTAATAGAAGATTCCTTATAAATCGTCATTTTCATTCGAATGAACAATTTCACACAACGAGCATTGACAGGCAGCGTTTTCGTTGTAGTATTATTGTCATCAATCCTATGGAACCAATACACGTTTTATTCCTTATTTTTAGTCATTACCTTTCTTGGCATTTGGGAATTCTATCGGATTACCACTGATGAAACATATCAACCGCAAAAGTATTTCGGAACCTTTATCGCAATAGCATTATTTGTGATTTCGAACCTATTCGTAATGAACCGCATCAATCCTGCGTGGTTCCTGATTCTTATTTCTCTTGCATTTCCCATGTTCATTATTGAACTTTACACAAAGTCAAAAATGCCATTCAACAATATTGCCCTTACCTTTATTGGCATCTTTTATATTGGCGTGCCATTCTCTATGTTGAATGGAATAGCCTTCCCTGAAATCATAAAAGGCCAAGGTTATAACCCCCATATATTATTAGGGATGATTTACATGATATGGGCAAACGATACTGGTGCCTATTTGGTTGGCAGAAAATTGGGAAAGCATCGTTTGTTCGAACGCATTTCCCCTAAGAAATCTTGGGAAGGAAGTATAGGCGGTGCATTCTTCGCCTTGCTGGGAGCATTTGTCATTTCCAATTTTTATACCGACTTGGCATTGATTGACTGGATGGTGATATCCCTGATAGTTGTGATTATGGGAACCCTTGGCGACCTAGTGGAATCTTTATTGAAAAGAAGCCTGAACATAAAGGATTCAGGAACCATATTGCCTGGGCATGGAGGCATTCTCGATCGCTTCGATTCCATCATTTTCGCCAGTCCGTTTGTATTGCTTTACATCATCATCAGGTTCCATATATAAGGCCGAAGAAATAGTTTTGGGTTAAAAATTCTTTCAGGAATCATCAACTCAAAACTTTTTTACATATCTTTGCGGCTTATAAACAATAAAATAATAAATCACATGAAAAAAATTTACATTCTCCTGATGGCTTTATTGCCAATGATTATGGTGGCGCAACCCACTATTTCGCACTATGAAAGTTACACCATTGGAACGGTGGCAAACTATGAAATTTGCAAGAACACATTGTTCAGTCCGCAGAGTGGTGGAGCAAACCAAACCTGGATTTTCACCACACTTCAGGATTCTCTGGCAGGTACTTTGAGGGCGGTGAGTCCAAACACAACTGCTTATGTTGCCAATTTCTCCTGGTCAAACCTGTGTCTTAGATCTAGCGACGGACATTATGTTTATCTCGACACATTAGGTGGTGGAATCAGCTACCAGGTAGGTGCGGTAGATTCCATTCCATCGGTAGGCATGGCCATCACACGATACACTCCTGATTCTTTGGAATATGCCCAAGGCCCTATCAGCATGAATCAGAATTTCCATGACTCTTGCACCAGATGGTTCCCTACTTTCCCAAATCCTCCATATCACGGTAGCGGAGTAGATACCACCATTGCTGATGGTTGGGGCAGTTTGGCACTTCCACATGGCCTCAATTATGCCAGCGTGTTGAGAGTAAAGTCCGTTCGTCATTTCACCGATACCCTCGTGGCTTTGCACACCACTTCGAATGCCTATTCCATTTCTTATGCATGGTATTCGCCTAACTATCCTTACCCTGTGTTGAGGATGGATTCGGTAGTGATGCCTGCAGGTGCCGGCACCTACAAGAGCTTCCGATATTCGAGCTTGGGAATGGGCGTAAACGAAATTGAAAATGCCATCAGCGGCTTCCAAGTATATCCAAATCCTTTTGCAAACACGGCTACCGTGGCCTTCAACACCATCAAGGCAGAACAAGTGACGATGGATGTTTATGACTTGGTAGGCACCAAAGTTTATAGCAAGGACCAAGGCTTGATGACGGCTGGAAATCATGAAATGAAATTTGATGGAAGCAACCTGGCAGCAGGCATGTATTTCATCACCTTGAGAGTGGGAGAAAAGAATGTAACCCAAAAAGTTACCCTGACAAAATAAGAATACTCTCATCAAATACTTACGGGGACCTGAAGAAATTCGGGTCCCCTTTTTTATTGAATTATTATAATATTTTTGCTTTTATGAGTGCACCAAAACGGATGCAATTATAGAGGCATTATTAATGATGAATCCTTTAAAGATGTTTGTTTATTCTAAATAATCTTAATTATTTGTAATATAAACTTCAGTTCTTCCATTTAATTGACGAGCAGCCTCTTTTTCCTCAACAGAATTAAGTTTTTCAATAAAATCATCGGTTAAGTAATTGCCTTTCTTGAAAGTGATTGATTTCATTTGTTCACCTTGTTTCGATCTTATCATTAGAATTTCATCATTTTCCAATATAATTGGACAACAGTTACCATTTCCATTATATGATAATCTATCTTTATTAATGCCTTTTTCAATAATGCTATCAACTATATTTTTTGCTCTTCTTTCAGTTACTTTTTTATTATATTCCATATTCCCTCCACTCATATTAGCGAGGATTTTTATCTCTAGCCTTTTATTTTTATTCAGAATATAAACGATTGAATCAATGGTGTTTTGACAATTAATACATTCTTGCATGTGATCATAACTCCAACTCAATTTCATTATTTTTGATGATCCTATTTCAAAAGTTGAATCATTCCAATTAAAATGATTCGTTGGTATTTGACCATACGAACTGATTGCTATTGTTAAAATAAGCAATACAAACACTGGATTTCTCATTCTCATTTCTGTATTTGTTAATATAGATAAAGCAAAACTAATAAATCTCCCAATCAATCCAAACTCAACCAAAAAAACACCCCTATATATACAGTATGCTTTTCCCATCTCGGAAACTTGAGATAGGGATTTCCAGTCTTAAATCCCTATCCACGAATTCACATATAGGGATTTCCTGTAGGAAAATGGCATCTCGGAAACCCGGGATAGGGATTTCCTGTAGGAAAATGGCATCTCGGAAACCCGGGATAGGGATTTCCTGTAAGAAAATGGCATCTCGGAAACCCGGGATAGGGATTTCCTGTAAGAAATTGGCATCTCGGAAACCCGGGATAGGGATTTCCTGTAAGAAATTGGCATCTCGGAAACCCGGGATAGGGATTTCCTGTTTTTGGGAGCTTTCTCCGATATCAGAAAAGGCTAAAATGTGTTTTAAAACATCTTATTCGAAGTATTTTGGGTTAAAAGTGAATTATTATTGATTAATCCAGCCAAAGAGTCGCAAGGAATGTTACATTCGCCCCATAACAATTAAATAATAAAAAAATGTCAGGATGGTTAGGTAGTAGAAATCCCTTCAAAAGACCGATGGAGGAAAGCATGGAAAATGCTGTAAATATTTCGGTTTATGAATTGGAGAAATACTTGGCTTGGAAAGATAATGCCGACCCTGGTTTCATGGCCATGTATACCGATGTGAAGGCCGATATCGAGAGCCTGATAGAGATGAATGGCCAACAGGAAGAAAAATCTACCATATCGGGTGCTCAAACGGATGATTTGGAGGCATTGTTTACAGACATGAAGCCAAATTTGGACGAATTTGATGGATTGACCCGTGCCATTCATGCCAAAGGCAGCTTGGATTATAATTCCATTTGGGGTGCCAACAGGTATCGTTTTTATAAGGAGGGTTATCAGCAGCGAATAGCAGCACTTACGGGTTTGGCAAGCAACATGACTACCTTCGGAGTTCCGCTGGGAGCCGCTGCCGTTACGGCCTATAAGGAACAGTTGAGGTTGCGCCGATTGGCACAGCATACCGCCATCGGAGCAGGTGTCGATAACTCGATAGCCATGAAAGCATTGGTGAAAATTCTTGTCAAGAAGTTCAATAAATGCCGAGGTTGGCTGAACTTTCATTATGCCATGGCTGATGATTGCGAAGCTCAAGTGGACAGTTTCTTCCCATTGAATCTATTGAGAGACCACTCGAATAATGGGCATTATCAATTGATAGTTCCATCGGGCGATATCAGGAAAGTATGCATCCATCTTTTCAAGGCAGGCGAAATGGTAGAGCTCATCATCGGCGACAAGGATGTTTGGATTTGCACTGCTGATGATTCGCATCACCCATGCACCACGGGCTATCTTGCCATAGCCGGCAGTCACGAAATAGTGGACCCCACGGTCTTTGGCGACTTGACTAAGAAATTCGTGATGGGCACCAACAACAACCTTACCGGCTCAACGGATGTTATCTTTAACATCATCAAGCCATAAGAAATTTGGCTTTTTAATAATTCATAAAAAAAGAGGAATCAGCAATGGTTCCTCTTTTTGTTTCCATATCATTCAATGATAATTGCCCTCTTTCGGGGCTATCATCTTCGAATCATCGGCATCATCAAGACCAATCGTTTCAAAATAAGATAGCATATAATGTTGGAGAGGAGAGGATTTGGATTGCCAAGTAGGGCTGCTCATTCTTAATTCATAAATAAATATTTATTTTTGCGGCAATGTCTAACTACGATAAATACGAACCGGTAATAGGTCTGGAGATTCATATCCAGCTGAATACCAAGAGCAAGGCCTACTCCTCGGACTCTGCCAGCTATGGCGCCATGCCCAATAACAATGTGTCGCCGATAACTTTGGGGCATCCGGGCACCTTGCCTATGATAAACAAGCAGGTGGTGGAAGATGCCGTGTTGCTGGGCTTGGCCTGTCATTGCGACATTCGTGAATTCAATGGCTATGCACGAAAGAATTATTTCTATGCCGACTTGCCAAAGGGGTATCAGATAACGCAGGATACCACCCCCATCTGCAATGGCGGCTATCTGCTCATCAAGGATAAGAGCGGCAACGAAAAGAAGATTCACATCACACGCATTCACATGGAGGAAGATGCCGGCAAAAGCCTGCACGATGTGGATCCTTATTATACTTTGATAGATTTGAACCGTGCCGGAGTGCCTTTATTGGAGGTAGTTTCAGAGCCGGAGATTCGCAGTGGCGAAGAAGCCTACCAGTATGTTACCGAGATGCGAAAACTGGTTCGTTACCTGGGTATCTGCGATGGAAATATGGAAGAAGGCAGCATGCGCTGTGATGCCAATGTATCGGTAAGATTAAAGGGTGAAGAGAAGTTTGGCCGCCGTGTGGAAGTGAAGAACATGAACTCGATGCGAAACGTGCAACGTGCCATAGAATTTGAGATAACAAGACAGATAGATGAGATAGAAGCGGGTGGAATCATTTCGCAGGACACCAGAAGCTTTGATGCAGTGGCTGGTACCACTTTCGTGATGCGAAGCAAGGAAATGGCCAATGACTATCGCTACTTTCCGGAGCCTGATTTGCCACCGGTCATCATCAAGGAAAGTTATATTGATAAGGTAAGGGAGAAGCTTCCCTCCTTGCCAAACGAACTTTTCAAGAGATATGTGGAGGAATATAAATTATCGGTTTATGATGCCGGAGTTTTGACGGATGCCAAGGAAGTTTCGGATTATTTCAACGGCTTGGTGAAGCATACCAACAACTTTAAGGCTGCTGCAAACATGGTTATGGGTCCGATTAAATCTTATCTTAATGAAATGGCAGTAGAGATGATTGATTTCCCGATTTCATCCTCACGCATTGCCGAACTCATTGCCCTAATTGATGATGGCAAGGTTAGCAATTCGGTAGCGGTGCAGAAGATATTTCCGGAGATGCTCCTTTCAGCCGACAAGAACCCACTGATGATAGCCGAAGCCTTGAATCTGTTGCAGGAAAGCAATGACGATGCCCTTCAAGGTTTTATAGAGCAGGCATTGGCAAAATATCCTGACAAGGTGGCTGAATACAAGGCAGGGAAAGTGGGTTTGATAGGCCTTTTCATGGGTGAAGTGATGAAATTGAGCAAAGGAAAGGCAGACCCAAAGGTGGCCAACAAACTGCTGATGGAAACATTGGAAAAATAAACTAAAAACAACATAAATGAAGTATCTTAAATTAATTGTCCTCTTGGCTTTTGCCCCTATTTTATCATGCAACAGTCAAATTTCGAACAACGGCAAGGTGGTTCCGATAAAGGGCCTATTGACCAATGCAAAGAGTCAGACCAAAATCTATATCGATGACCTTGGTTCTGAAGCGGCCTCAACGGTTGATTCGGCGGTGATAGACGATAAGGGAAATTTTTCCTTCAAGCCGAAAGTTGCTGAAGCCGGTTTCTATAGAATCAGAATAGACCAGCAAAATTTCTTCAATCTGCTGATAGATACCTTGGATAAACCTGAAATATTGGGCGATGCAAGTACATTGCCACAGACTTATACGGTGAAAGGAAGTGCCACTTCCGAACTGTTGTGGGAATTGAATTCCAACCTTTCTGTGTTTTATAAAGAGACTGACAAGTTGCAAAAAACTTTCGACCAGTATCGTACCAACCCTAATGTAAATGTGGATTCATTGACGAAAACGTTGCAGGCGGATTACTTGGAGATGAATTCCAGAAAGGACAAATACACACACAAATTCATTGCCGACCATCCTACTTCATTGGTGTCGTTGGCCGCTATCGGAAGCATCAATATAGATTCCGATTTTCCCACCTACAACCAGCTCGACAAGACATTGTATCCAGCTCATCCAAAGTCGAAATACGTCATTGATTTCCATCAGAAAGTAACCGGCATGTTGAAGCTGAATGTGGGTGCAGAAGCTCCTGATTTTGAGGCAAACGATCCGCTTGGCCATCCAATAAAACTGTCTTCTTACAGAGGCAAGGTGGTGTTGGTTGATTTTTGGGCATCATGGTGCGGTCCTTGCAGGGCTGAAAACCCGAATGTGGTTAAGGCTTTCCAAAAATATCATGCCAAAGGATTTGAAGTTTTAGGTGTTTCCTTGGATAAGGACAAAGCCAAGTGGGAACAGGCGATTCAGGCGGATGGTTTGACATGGCGACAGGTGAGTGATTTATCGCAATGGAATTCCAATCTCGCAAAACTCTACAACGTTACATCGATTCCAACAAATTTCTTGCTGGACAAGAACGGTGTCATCCTTGGCAAGAGTTTACGTGGTCAAGATCTTGAAAGAAAACTCGACGAAATATTCAACAAATAATCAAGCCTATCGGGCATTGAATTTTGTTGCCCATCTTATACGATAGCCACGGCTCTTATGGGCGAACCATCGGCCTTTTCAATCTTTAATGGAAAGCATTGAAAGATAAATTCATCATGCATGATGGCATCCAGATTGCAAAGATTTTCAACAATCAAAATATCATGACTCAATACGATATGATGATTGGGCAAGGCATCATCATCCACTGCATCAAGCGAAATGGAATCGAGACCTATGCCATTTAATCCAAAGGTGGTGAGATAGGTGGCAGCCGCTGCATCAAGTGTCGGAAAATCTTTGAAATAAGTTGGCGATTTCCATTTATGAGACCAACCGGAATTGAAAATCACAAACCTTGATTGCCTGATCTTTTCTTCATGAGGCATGAGGAATTCGGCAGTTATCCTTTGTCCTGACAATGCCTTGCAATCAATCATCAAAGCCTTGCCAAAAAATTTATCAATTGGAAATTCGTCCAAGGTTTTTGAGTTTTTAATGACATGATATGGCGCATCGATATGCGTGGCGGTGTGCGAATACATGGTAATCTTTTTTTCGCGATAACCATCTATCTCGATGTTGTTGAAAATTGGCAGTTCCATGCCAGGAAACACCGTGACATTTTCATTGATTACATGAGACAGGTCTATAACTTTATTATTGTTCATTGAGCAAAAGTATAGAATTTGCAGATAATATAGTTCATGAAATTAGGATTGCCTTCATACCTGAAGACGGAAACCTGTCATAAAAGATTAGTCATTACAAAGCATGAAAAATAGAGTTGATTTTTAACTATCGTCTTAATATTTATAAATTTGCCATGATGAATAAGATCGTAGCCGTAGTAATTTTAAGTTGTTTTTTGTTTGATAATTCTTTTGGCCAACAATATTTCCAACAGGATGTTAAGTATGTCATCAATGTATCACTTGATGATGTCCATCATGAACTGAATGCCAACGAAACCATTGATTATACTAATAATTCGCCTGCTGTTTTGAGCTTCATTTATTTTCATTTATGGCCCAATGCATACAAGGACAATGCCACTGCATTGTGTAAGCAGCTTGTAGAAAACGGCAAGACCAATTTGTATTTTGCAGATGCCGAAGAGCGGGGATTTATCGACCAATTGGATTTTAAAATTGATGGGGAGCCGATAAAAACCGAGCAGGATTCTTCGAATATTGACATCATGAAATTAATTCTCAACAAGCCTCTGAAGCATGGCGAAAAGATTAGGATATCTACACCGTTTCATGTCAAGATTCCCAGTGCAAAGTTCTCGCGGTTCGGCCATCTGGAGCAGAGTTACATGATATCACAATGGTATCCCAAGCCGGCGGTATATGATAGGAATGGATGGAATCAGATGCCTTATCTGGACCAAGGGGAATTTTATTCGGAGTATGGTTCTTTTGATGTGAATATTACTTTGCCGAAGAATTATTTGGTAGGTGCCACCGGAGATTTAGTGGATGGCGAACAGGAGGAAAAATGGATGACCAAGCTTGCCGATTCTTCAAAAAATGTTCGTGACCATGGAGTGATAATAATTAATTCATTGTCTGACAAGGAAACGAAAACCTTGCATTATCATCAAGAAAAAGTTCATGATTTTGCATGGTTTGCCAATAAGAATTATCTAGTTGCGAAAGGAGAAGTTACCTTGCCACATTCGAACAAGAAAGTCACCACATGGGCTTTATACACACAATTCTTTGCACCATTTTGGAAGAAAAGTATTCCATATATCGACAGTGCAATATATTATTATTCGTTATGGAATGGAGATTATCCCTATCATCAATGCACGGCAGTAGATGGGACATTGGCAGCCGGAGGTGGCATGGAATATCCAAATGTTACGGTCATTGGGTCCGTCTCTGGAGATCAGGAATTGGAAAATGTAATCGTCCATGAGGTAGGACATAACTGGTTTTATGGAGTCCTTGGATCGAATGAGCGAAAACATGCATGGATGGATGAAGGAATAAACACCTTTACTGAAAATAGGTATTTAAACATTGCTCATCCACAAAATGCAGAAGGTGTCAATGCAGAAGAAATAAATGCCTGGGGAAAGCTACTCGGATTGTCGCAATTCGATGAACAAAGTTTAGCATACACTGCTTATCTTTTCGCTGCCCGCAGAAACCTTTCTCAACCAATAGACCTTCCGGCAGATGTATATACCGAGATTAATTACGGGTCAATGGTTTACATGAAAACCGGTTTGGTATTCAGGTATTTGCAAGGCTATCTGGGAGAAAAGACTTTTGATGAATGCATGAAGCAATATTTTGAAACATGGAAGTTCAAACACCCTATACCCGAGGATGTTAGGAATGTTTTTGAAAAAACCAGCGGCAAGGATTTGTCTTGGTTCTTTATTGATTTGATAAAGACCGACAAGAAGATCGATTATAAAATTTGTCATGAAAAAATTAGTAAGAATGATAAGGAAAAGTTGGTCATTCGAATAAAAAACAATGGTGATATCAAGGCTCCGCTTTCAATCTCTGCGATAATAAATGATTCTATTGTCAAGACCGTTTGGCATGATGGTTTTTCAGGAAAGGAAACCTTCGATTTCCCGAATGGAAATTATGATAGGATTATAATAGATGCGGAGGAAATCATCCCAGAAATCAATAGAAAGAACAACACTATCAGAACCCATGGAATCTTCAGAAAATGCAATCCGTTTAAATTGAAATTCCTTGCCAGCATTGAAAACCCTGAACGGAATCAACTATACTGGACACCGGTTGTGGGTTGGAACAATTATAATAAATGGATGCCCGGCCTGGCACTTTACAATGTTATCATTCCTGCAAAAAACTTTGAATACGCAATCGTCCCGATGTATGGCGTCGCTACGAAATCGTTGACTGGAACTGGCTTCATGCAATATACTTGGTATCCTGATGGTAATGTATTTCAAAATATTACGCTCGGTTCTTCTGCAAAATCGTATGCATACATGAACGACTATTCGATTGATGAGCAAACATTTCACGATTTTAAATTTGTAAAAATAGAACCTGAATTATCTGTAGAACTTAAGAAGAAAAATGCAAGGAGTCCTATTACAAGAAGGTTTACGATTAAGGAAAGGAATATCAGAAAAGATTATCTTAGCTACAATATGACTGATAGTTCCTTTCATCAGCAAGCATTGAAATATTCCATTTTCAATTTCAGTTATGACATGACCAACAAGAGGACTTTTGATCCATATTTATTTAATCTGAATCTCGAAACAGGAAAAGGATATTCAAAGGTTTCGGGGAGTTTCAATTATTCAATTTCATACAATAGAAAAGGCACGAGCGCAGATGTTAGATTCTTCGCAGGGAAGTTTTTGAATTACAATCCTAATGCGAAAGTGGATTCTCGATTTAGTTTGTCTGCAATCAATGGTAGCCAAGATTATTTATTTGACCGCACCTATTTGGGAAGAAGTGAATATGATGGATTTTTATCTCGACAAATGTCGATGAGAGATGGTGATTTTAAAGTGGCAAGTTATGCCGGCCAAACTGATAACTGGTTGGCAACGATGAATGCCGATGTGCCTTTGTTTGGGGCTATTCGGTTCATTCATCTGTTTTTCGATTTGGGTACCTATCGTTATTCGAATGCGATTTTCAATCCGCTAAACAGCGTGTCTTATGATGCCGGTTTTTCCGTCAATCTGATAAAGAAGTTTGCGGTTATTTATTTCCCGATGTACTATTCTGATGACATTAAAACGGTTCTTACTATAAACAACAAAAACAATTTTAAGGACAGGATAAGGTTCGAACTGAATCTCGATCTTCTCAATCCATTTTCCATCATAAAAAACATAACATTTTAAAGGATTATGAACACCTCAAAAAAAATATATTTTGCATCTGACTTCCATTTGGGTGCGCCTGATTACAACTCCAGTTTGGATAGAGAAAAGTTGGTGGTGAAATGGCTTGATGAAATCAGGGTGGATGCTGAAGAGATATTTCTGGTGGGCGACTTGTTTGATTTTTGGTTTGAATATAAAACGGTAGTTCCCAGAGGATTCGTGAGGGTGTTGGGGAAGCTTGCCGAATTGACTGATTCTGGAATTCCGGTGCATCTTTTTACGGGAAATCATGACATGTGGATTTTCGATTATTTGCCGAAGGAGCTGAATATCATTCTGCATCGGAAACCGGTGGTGAGGGAGTTTGGCGGAAAGAAATTCTTGATCGGTCATGGTGATGGATTGGGGCCTGGTGACAATGGGTATAAGTTACTCAAAAAAGTTTTTGACAACAAGTTTTGCCAATGGGCTTTTGCGAGGATTCATCCAAATCTGGGAATGGGAATTGCGAACTATTGGTCGAGGAGGAGCAGGTTGTATAATGTGGAATTCGACAAGCAGTTTCTTGGTGAAGAAAGGGAATGGCTGGTGACGTATTGCAAGGAAATCTTGAAGAGCGAGCGGTATGATTATTTCATTTTCGGGCATCGTCATTTGCCTTTGGATATCAAGCTGGACGAAGGCAGCAGGTATGTGAATCTTGGGGAATGGTTTCAATCGAGATCGTATGCCGTTTTTGATGGGGAGGATTTGTTTTTAAGGTATTTCCAGGAGGAAAAGTCTTTAAAGCAATAAGTTTCTCCAGTTTTTACACTTCTTTTGATAAAACATCATAGGAGCAAGCTGCCATCGGACATAGCCCCGACATGCCCAGCTTATCCTGCCATTACGAAGGCCAAGGTGGTTGGCGGCAGATAATCGATGGCTGGCGGGACTATCCATCGGGACGAGAACGGTGGATGGGCTTCAAAAGAAAAATCTGACTGAAACTGAAAACGGGGTGTATCTCGCCAGGAATGGGGTGTATTCCGCCAGAAACCAGGTGTATCTCGTCAGAAACCGGGTGGTTTTCATCCAAATCCGGGTGGTTTTGAATGGGATACAGGTGGTTTTGAACGAGATACAGGGGGATTTGAACGGGGTACGGGTGTATTTCGTCAGGATACAGGTGGATTTGAAAAGGATACAGGGGGATTTGGGATTTTAGAGGGGGAAAAACCAGGGGAGGAGGGTTATTTTGCGATGTGAGCGGGGATTTTTCGGCGCATGATGATTGCTTCCTTTTGGTCTTTTGGGTCGGTTCCTCGGCAGAATTTGATTTTTACGAAGGAGCCTTCTTTGCCGCGAATCATGTTGAGGATGTCGAATTGGTTTTTGCCTTTCAGGTCGATGCCTTCTACGGCGAGGATGTGCCAGCCTTTTTCCACTCCTATATTATATGCACTTGTGGCGGCGATGACTTCCATGACGATGGGATAATTTTCGAAGGTGGGATCGAGCTGAAAGGAGACCCCGATGCCATAGGCTTGTTTTTGTTGGGGTTGGGCGAAAGTGGAATTGAAAAGGACCGAAGCGGCAAAAAGGATTCCCAAAAGCGGCATATTGAGGAGCGTAATGGGGAAACAGTTGGGAGAATTTGATAAGGAAATTTTGTTTGTTTTATGCATAATCCATTGTTGTTTAGGTAAACGAGGTGAAGGAATGGTTTATTATCATTTCATCAGTCGGAACAGCCATTTACAGGAAAGGAGGTCTTTTCAATGCATCAAATTTGAAGGGAAAATGTTAAATTTATACGGAAAGCATCTATAATGAACAGTAAAATATCAATATTCTTTTGTAATGATTTGGAAGTTCAAAAAATTATTCACAATTTTACACCCTTAAAATTATTAAAAAAATTATAAACAAATTAATTACAAACAGATGAAAAAATTAGTACTAATCATGATGTTGCTCGCTGGGTTCGGCTTGAGCAAAGGCATCGCACAAACCTATTACTGCAACGCTGACTTTGAGACAGGCGCAATCCCAACAGGATGGACTCAAACCACTTTGGCTACCGATGGTGGATGGAAATTCGGTAACACTACATTTAATCAATACATTGACCCAAGACCACATACCAAGTATGCTATGACGGATGATTGGACTTGTAATTGCAACAAGAGTTCTGACCGATTGATTACTGCTTCAATGAACATTCCTGCTGCTGTTACCGTTTACATGAGTTTTGACTACTATTGGAGCGGATATTACAACACCGGAACAGAAACTTTCGGCGTTTATTATTCATACGATGGCGGTACTACCTGGACCTTATTTCCTAACCAACCTGCTGCTGTAGGTGGTTGGACAACTGTTTACTATGATGTTTCTGCACAAATGGCAAATCATACATCTGTAATGGTAAGTTTCTTGTATAGCGATGGTCAAGATCATTTGGTAGGAGCTGCTTTGGATAATGTAAAGATCTATACTCCTGCAAACTTTGATGCTGTCTTGACTTCCTTGACCCCTGTTGCAAACACTCCTTCTTCTTTTGTATTGGCTCCAGGTAATTTAACATTGGGTGGAACTATTTTCAACGCTGGTTCATCTGCCATAACAAGTCTTAATTTTAAATATTCTGATGGAACTGCTACTACCAGTAATCCTTTGACAGTAAATATTGCTCCTTTGACTTCATATACTATTCCTGGAACCATTACTCCTTATCACTTGGCTGCTGCCACTTGGTATAATTTAAAAGCTTGGGTAGATGTAGTAGGTGATGGAAACCATACCAATGACACCTTATCCACTTCAGTAACTGGTGCCACCTTTACTCCTACTCATAAAGTAACTTTTGAAGAAGGTACAGGTACTTGGTGCGGATGGTGCGTTCGTGGTATTGTTTATATGGATTCCATGCGTATCGTTCATCCTACTACTACCGAACTGATAGCAGTTCATAATGGCGACCCAATGACCTATGCAACTTATGACGCAGGTGTAGGTGGACTTATTGGCGGTTATCCTACAATCCTTATTGACAGAAAAGAATCTGATGATCCTTCTGCAATTTTTGATCAATATACCAAACACATTGGAGATTTTGGAGTAGCTGACTTAGCTGTAACTGCTACTTACACTCCAAATACTGGTAATATAACCGTTCATTCTTCTGCTCACTTTGCTTCACCAATAGGTTCAGGTCATGGAGTATATAGATTAGGTTTGGTTATAACTGAAGATCAAGTTCATAGCACCGTAACAGGTGGAACTTGGGATCAGCACAACTACTATTCCGGCCAAGCAAATTCTGGCAGCTATGCACTCCCAACAGGTGGAGGCCATAACTTCCATACTGAAGCAAACCCAATCCCTGCTACTTTAATGTATTATGATTTCGTAGGAAGATATATTGGCGGTACATTTACTGGAACCGTTGGTAGTTTACCTACAACCATTGCTGCAAACGCAACACAAATCTTTGACTGGACCTATCACATTCCTACCGGTTATAATCCATTGCACATGAAAGCAATCGTTCTCTTGATTAACTCCACTACTGGACAAGTTGTTAATGCCAATTCTGCTGTTTTCCCAACAGTTGGCATTGATGAAGTTGGCAGCATCGCCTCTAACTTCAACATCTATCCAAACCCATTCACTACCGAAACAAACATCGCCTTCGAATTGAAGAATGCGGCTAACGTTTCCATCACCATTACCGATATCACAGGAAAACAAGTTGATGCGCTTCCTGCTGCAATGATGAGCGAAGGTGCTCACAACATCATTTACAACGGCAGTGAATTATCTACCGGAATGTATTTTGTTACCATCAAAACTGGCGACAACACATTCACACAAAAAATCTCTATCATCAAATAAGATTTTAACCCGTAAAGAAAAGGGCATGGATTCGTTTCCATGCCCTTTTTTTATTCCCCAACTTTTCCATCTTCTTAATTCCTAATTTGTAATTCCTAATTCTTTTTTGGAGCCTATGGTCTCATCTCGTATCATGGTGCGTCCCGCTATCCGCTGTAGCCGCTGCTCCCCATTGCCGACACAAAGCAGCGGGCTGCCGCTACTATCGGGGCTAGGTTTTGACGGCAGGTAGCTTCGAAATGGCTTTTTTATAGGTCCCATTTTA
>CAIWCG010000017.1 GCA_903911135.1 uncultured Bacteroidota bacterium | reverse complement strand
GCCATTCCCGTGAGAAGTGTTGCCATTCCCGTGAGAAGTGTTGCCATTCCCGTGAGAAGTGTTGCCATTCCTGTGAGAAGTGTTGCCATTCCCGTGAGAAGTGTTGCCATTTCCGTGAGAAGTGTGTCCCAAATGAGCATTTCCGCCTTTGGGGCTAAAGTTTTGAAAATTTATATCGAGGATGGTGCTTTTCATTTCGGGGGCAAAGTTATTTGCCGCATGTATGGCAAAATGAAAGTTGTCCTACAAAATTATTTTCTCCTCAATTGAAATGCCTTGAATAATCCTTGCCAATAGTAGAAGGCATCTCGTTGAACGTGGTATTTTTCCATGAATCTTGACAAGGATATCAGCAATTTGAAATCGGCAAAGATTCCCATTTTCTTGCGGTAGCCTCTCATGGTGGCCGAATTCAGGTTCAATCCCGGTATGGTACTTAGTTTGTCGAACCCCTCCTTTCCAATTTCTTGTTCTATGATTTCGCACATTTCGTCAGTCATTATCATAATGATGCATTTTAGTTTTGTTTAAGGTTATTTTTAGTTTCAAGAAGTAAAAGTAGCTAATTTGGAGGAATTAGTAGTTTTGTGGCGATGGGTGTTGGCATTTATATCGGTTTTATTCTTCTTGTCTTTTTCACTTTACTTTTTATAATCGGCTTACTATTGCTTTTTAAATATAAGAGTAAAAAGAAAAAGATGAAAGTAATATTATTAATAGGAACCATAGTTGTTGGGCTTATCCCAGGGTTATTTCTTATAAGTTATATTATCAGTTTATTCTGTGATACTTTTGAAACTAAGCCCAATCAAATGGATTTAGTTGGAGTATATCATGTTGTTGAAACGACAAATCTTGATATGGATCCAAAAACTTATAAACAATATAAACTTGAACTCAAGAAAGACAGCACTTTTGTTTTATCACCAACTCCGAATATTGGCGTTTGTGATAGTGGACGATATGAGTTGGATTATAACCCAAAGGGCAATGAGTTAATAATAAATTGTCCAAACCTAACAAGTGATTTTTCAGCAGAAATAGAAAGAAACTTCGGCAGTTTCAGGATTGAATTTATTATTACTGATCCTCATGTTGGACAAAGTATTTTCTTTAAAAAGGATAAATAAAATAGTAAACTCTTAAATCCTACATTCCCACCATTACATATTTTTGCAGCCGTAATAATAAAAAGAGTTATGGCAGAGAAAATGAATTTGGAGTTTAACAGGAACGAAGACCAGATGAAACTGGCGCTATCGAGCTTGAGGAGCAAGTTTGAGAAGGTTTCGCTTGGTGGCGGCAAAAAGGCGGCGGAGAAACAACACGAAAAAGGCAAACTCCTGGCTCGCGAAAGGATAGAATATCTGATAGACAAGGGGAGCAGATTTATAGAGATTGGTGCTTTCATGGGCGATGGAATGTATGAGGAATATGGGGGCTGTGCCAGTGGTGGCGTAGTGGCTGGTATCGGCTATGTGTCGGGCAGGCAGTGCATCATCGTGGCCAATGATGCCACCGTAAAGGCGGGTGCCTGGTTCCCCATTACGGCGAAGAAAAACTTGCGCATGCAGGAGATTTCGATGGAGAACAAAATGCCGATAATTTACCTGGTGGACAGTGCCGGTGTGTTCCTCCCGATGCAGGATGAAATCTTTCCTGACAAGGAACATTTCGGCAGGATATTCCGGAACAATGCCATCATGTCGAGCATGGGCATTGTGCAGGTGGCGGCCATCATGGGCAGTTGTGTAGCTGGTGGGGCTTACCTTCCCATCATGTCCGACGAAGCCATGATAGTGGACAAGACCGGCAGCATTTTCCTTGCAGGTTCGTTTTTGGTCAAGGCGGCCATCGGTGAAGATATTGATAATGAGACTTTGGGCGGTGCTACCACGCATTGCGAAATATCGGGCGTTACCGATTACAAGCATCCTGACGACAAGAGTTGCCTCGATGCCATCCGCAAGATATTCGACAAGATAGGCGATTACAACAAGGCCGGTTTCGACAGGGTGGCAATTGCTCCTCCTGCCAAAGACCCGAAAGAGATTTATGGCCTCATCCCTGTGGAACGCGACAAGCCTTATGATATGGTGGAAATCATCCATCGTTTGGTTGACAACTCGGAGTTTGATGAATATAAGGAGAAATATGGGCAGAGCATTCTGTGTGGCTTGGCGAGGATAGAGGGATGGGCAGTGGGCATAGTAGCCAACCAGCGCAAGGTGGTGAAAAGCAAAAAGGGTGAGATGCAGTTCGGTGGCGTCATCTATTCCGATTCGGCTGACAAGGCGGCACGTTTCATCATGAATTGCAACCAGAAAAAGATCCCCTTGGTGTTCTTGCAGGATGTAACCGGATTCATGGTTGGGTCGCGCAGCGAACAGGGAGGCATCATTAAAGATGGAGCCAAAATGGTGAATGCCGTTGCCAATAGCGTTGTGCCAAAATTCACCATCATCATCGGTAACTCTTATGGTGCAGGTAATTATGCCATGTGCGGCAAGGCCTACGACCCACGGTTGATTATGGCTTGGCCTTCGGCAAACATAGCCGTTATGGGTGGGTCTCAAGCGGCGAATACCTTGTTGTCGATAGAAGTCTCCAATCTCAAGGCCAAAGGCAAGGAGATAACCCCTGAAGACGAAAAGGCCTTATTGAAGAAAATCATTGACAGATATAACACCCAGACTAGCCCCTATTATGCTGCTGCCCGCCTATGGGTGGATGGAATCATTGACCCGCTGGAAACTCGAAAAGTCATTTCCATGGGTATTGAAATGGCCAATCATGCCCCCATCGAGAAGGCTTTTAATGTGGGGATTTTGCAGACTTAGGGAGGGGTTATTAATTTTCAAGTACCAATTTATTTAGCGAATTACAGCAGGAAAAGATGTGATTTACTTATTTTATGGTGTTCACAAGGTTATTTATCTACCCTAAACTTTGTTGACTTGCCCAAAAAATATTGATCATTTTGATAATCAAAGACCTAAAAAAGATTATTTACCTTAATATTTGAAGACGGTAAGCATCGAGCTTGATGAATACGAAGAGCATCATGGTGAACGACCAAAGGGATGACCCGCCATAGGTGAAAAACGGTAGCGGAATGCCAATTACCGGTGCTAAGCCTATCGTCATGCCGATATTGACCATCATGTGAAAGAACAGGATGGACGCGATTCCGTAGCCGTATATTCTGGAATAAGGACTCCGTTGCCGTTCGGCCAGAAAAATTATCCGCCCTAGCAAAACCATAAAGAGGGAAATCACTACGAATACGCCTACAAATCCAAATTCCTCCCCTACCGTGCAGAAAATAAAGTCGGTACTTTGTTTAGGTACGAAATCAAATTGGGTTTGGCTGCCTTTCAGGAAACCTTTGCCCCAAAAACCGCCAGACCCAATGGCAATCATGCTCTGATGGACATTCCAGCCTTTGTCCTTATAGTCGGTTTCCTTGCCCAATAAAACATTTATTCTGGTCCGCTGATGTTCTTGCAGAACATGATTGAAAACGTAATCGACACTGAAAATCATCCCCGAAACCAGAGCCAAAACAGCAAGAATGGAGATGATGTTCCGTTTGTTTTTTCGGGCCAACATGAAAATTATAAAAGCAAAAGAGGAAAAGATTATGACCAAAGTAATCTTATCTACCAGCAAAGATAGAATGAAAATTACGATGGCTGCAAACCCAAGAAGGAGGTAATTTCCAGAAAGGCCTTCTCGATAGAGGACAAAAATGAATGAAAAATAAACCAATGCTGAGCCGGTATCGTTTTGCGCAAGGATTAACGTAATTGGAATCAAAAGGATAATTGCTGCACGTAATTTAGTCTTTGTTTCTTGCAGTTTGATATTCTGATTCGACAGGAACTTAGCCAATGCCAAGGTGGTGGTAAATTTGGCAAATTCGGCAGGTTGGAGTTTGAAACTGCCTATTTCGAACCATGATTGGGAACCCTTGACTCGCCTGCCCACCAAAAGAACCACTATCAGCAATGCCAAGGTAATGCCATAAATGAGATACGAAAAGGCTGAATAGAATTTGCCATCGATAATAAGTAGAAACAAGGCAATAAGAATGGAACCGCCTATCCATATCATTTGCTTGCCATGGTTTTGGGTAAAGTCGAACAGCTTGTTGTGTTCCTCGTTATAAACTGCGGCATAAATGCATGTCCAACCCATGGCAACGAGGATAACATATAACATCACCGTTATCCAATCGATATTTTGCAATATGCCTTTGCTGTCTCTCATGGTTATTTTATTGCAGGAAGTACAACTCCGTCCAACATTCGTTTCTCTATATCAGGGCGAGAGATATTTCCCTTAAGATATTTCTCTATCATGAGAATGGCAATGGGAGCAGCCCAATCGGCACCCCATCCGCCATGTTCTACCATCACAGCTATGGCAATCTTTGGATTTTCCTTTGGGGCAAAACCAAAAAATACGGAATGGGATTTCCCAGGGTTTTCTGCAGTGCCGGTTTTTCCACAGATTTCTATGTCCTTTATTTTGGAAGCGGAAGCCGTACCGCTCTCTACCGCATCATACATCCCTTCAATTACCGTAAAAAAATGCTCCGGACTTACAGTTGTATAGTTTTTTGTGGTATATTTCTCAAATTGAAATTGCTTGTCGCCAATTGCCTTAATTACATGAGGA
Organism: uncultured Bacteroidota bacterium; assembly: GCA_903911135.1. Taxonomy (GTDB): domain Bacteria; phylum Bacteroidota; class Bacteroidia; order AKYH767-A; family JABDAW01; genus JABDAW01. The sequence continues at coordinate 13,521 of CAIWCG010000017.1, read as the reverse complement.
ATGTAATAATAACCATGGTTGGCTACAATAGCCATTGCATTGGCCATCTTGAGCGGAGAAGCGCCCATTTCACCTTGTCCAATGCCGAGGGAAAGTATTGTTGATGATCTCCAATGACCTTCTCCAAAAACTTTATCATAATGTTCAATGGTTGGCACGCCGCCGGATAATTCGGATGGAAGATCGACACCGAGCTTGCGACCATAACCAAAACTAAGAACATGCTTTCTCCAGTTCTCAAAACTCTCTTCTGTGGAAGTGAATTTCTTTTGATCCATCACACTTTTAAAGACATAAGAGAAATAGGAATTGCAGGAGTAAGATATTGCTAAGGCCAAATCAAGTGGAGATGGGTGATGATGACAGGCAGGTTTTCCCCCTCCCGGCGGATAACCTCCTGCGCAAGGATATCTTGTTTCAGGGCCTAATACACCTTCTTGCTGCGCTATCAGTGCCATGATGATTTTAAATGTAGAACCAGGAGGATAAGCTGATAATAGAGCGCGATTATATAATGGTCTAGTCTTATCGGTTAAAAGAATTTCGTAGTTTTTCGCCCTTTCCCGTCCCACCAATAAATTAGGATCATAAGATGGTGCAGAGACCATTGCAAGTATCTCTCCTGTCGATGGTTCAATGGCAGCAATTCCTCCAATTTTATTCTGCATCAAAGCTTCTCCATAGGATTGCAAATCGGCATCAAGTGAAGCAGTAAGATTCTCCCCTTTTACCGCCAACGTATCATAAATTCCATTCTCATAACTTCCCATCTGCCTTCCTCTAACATCCACCATCATCAGCTTCGAACCTTTCTTTCCACGTAGTTCGGGTTCATAAGTATATTCTATTCCGCTCTTTCCAATGTAATCTCCATCTTTATAATACCTGTTGGTTTTTGTGATCGAAGAATCAACATCACCAATATCACCGAGTAAATGCGCTGCAATTGTTTCAGCGTATCTCCTGACTGTTCGAGATTGAACAAAGAAGCCAGAGAAATCATCCAGCTTTTCCATTAATGCCCCATAAGTCTCTTTTGATAATTGTTTCTCAAATGGGGAAGGAATATCTTTGGAATACTTTTTCGCCAAGCGCAATTTCTTGTCAAACTCCTCCTTTGATATTCCCACAAGCCTACAAAACTCCATTGTATCGATAACCTTGACCAATTTCGGAGTAACCATCAAATCATAAATAGGTTCATTATATACCAATAGTTTCCCTTTCCTATCATAAATCATTCCTCGTGATGGATATTGAGTAACATGATGCAAAAAATTATTCTCCGCTGATAGTTTGTAGCTTTTATCTATTATCTGAATGTAAAATAAGCGACTTAGAAATGCCAACCCTACCACAAGAAAGATTCCTATGATGATTAACTTGCGATTTCCTGAAGGGTTCATTTTTGTAATTTATTCTTGGTGAATAAATATTGGCTAATAAGTATCAAAACAATGGTCAATATGCTGCTAAGTATCACTCTGAAAAGCGTTTCGAAGAATTCTTGAAATCGAAAGGCCTCCAAGAAGAACAAAACAAAATGATGGAAGAAGACCATCAATATGGAATAGATCAAGAACCATCGGAAACCCATATTTACTATGGTAGGCCTCGACTCTGACTCATAACCGTCTCGTGGGGAAATGATTTTGATGATCCATGGCCTGACATATGCGATAAACACCGATGCCCCAGCATGCATTCCCAATGTATTTGAAAACAGATCGACCATTAATCCCATCAGCAAGGAAAAGACCAACAACATCCATCCCGGAGTTTCGAATGGCAACAGCATGATGAACAAGACATACATGAATGGGTTGATAAAACCATTCAACTCCACATTGTTCAAGATGATTACCTGAACCGCTACCAATACGAAAAAACGGACTACATTCGAAATGATGGTATTAATCATGTGCCGGTATTTTATCCTCTAATTTTAACTGTTCTTCCTTCATTAGGTTGTTGATGATATAAACATATGTCAGATTGCCGAACTCTGTTGTCAGGTTCAAGCTTATGTTATAAAAGTTTTGTCCTGGTTTCAGTTCAAAATGACTGATTGTTCCGAGGTTTACACCTTCTGGAAATATGGGCGAATAGGAACTTGTGACCACCGTATCTCCTTTTGCAATAGGGACATGGACCGCTATGTCGTTCAACAAAGCCTTTTTCGCCGAACCTCCTTCCCAAACCAAGGAACCAAAGTATTTATTCTTCTTGATTCTTGAACTTACCTTCATATCTTTATGAAGCAAGGACATCACCACACAAAAATGTTCGGAAACATACTTCACTTTCCCAACCGCACCAGTAGATGAAATCACACCCATATCAGGTTTCACGCCATCTGCCCGTCCTTTGTTCAAGGTTAAATAGTTGCTGCGTCTATTCGTGCTGTTATTGATGACATGCGCAGCTATATAGTCATATTGTTGCCTATATACGCTATCCTTTACATTGAGTCTTTCCGTCTTATTCATCATCGAAGTATCCGACATCATTCTATGCAGCCAGGCATTCTCTTCTATTAGACTTTTGTTGGTGGCTTTCAGGTTGATGTAATCTTTTAAACTACCGGTAACACTGTAAATACGCCCAACGAATCCATTGGAGGAATTCATGAATCCCGCATGCTGGTAGTTATTGTTCTGAACCAACAAAAACATGCAAAACACCTCCAGCAACAGGAAGAATATCAGGAAATGAAACCTATAAATAAGCAGGAAAATGTTACGCACAGGGAGTATTAATTAGTTAGATGTTGCAAACTTAATATTAATAGATAATATCGTACGAATTTTTCGTTTGATTTTATGATTACCCTTTAAAAGAAATGCAATTACGCGATTGTTTTGCTTGAAATGAATGGCGCTTGACAGAATTACTAAACCTTTTCCATGCCCCGTTTGCCCTTTTCATTCATTAATGAAGATGGTATAGTGGCGTTTCGGACCATATCGTTATCATTGATAATATTCTTCAATGAAAACTGATTAAACGACACCTAACTATCCTTATGAATCTTCAGCTTGGCGAACTTCAACAACAATTGTTTCTGGCCAGCAGCATGAAAGAAGATGGTAGCCTTCGTATCTGGGTATTTTCCCTCTACCATCAGCACTTTTCCCATGCCAAAACGCTGATGTTCCACGTCCATTCCCACTTGAAGGTTTGATGTGTCGTCAGCTACAAAGTCTTCGGCGGTGGTCAACTTGTCTTTCATGAAATCTACAGGGATGTTTTCCGGTTTATTGAAGGAATTCCGGTCCTTTAAGATGTTGAAATTATCCTTCGACTTCGGATTGATGAACTCTGTCTCCAGATGTTCCTCCTTTATCTCTTCCAAGAACCTGCTTGGCTCGCAAGAAGTGAGATTTCCCCATCGATAGCGGCTGGTTGCATAGGCAAGCGTGAGCTTATTCTGTGCTCTGGTAACGGCCACATAGAATAATCGTCGCTCCTCCTCCAAATCGGCACGGGAATTCAATGACATCTGCGATGGGAATAGGTTTTCCTCCAAGCCCACCACAAAAACTTCAGGAAATTCCAAGCCTTTGGCGGCATGTATGGTCATTAGCGACACTCGGTCGTTGTCTTCCGGGTCGTCTTTATCTGCATCGGTGAGCAATGCCACGTCTTTTACAAATTCATCCAATGTATTCGGAATCAATTCACCGTCTATGGTGGCTTGAGGCTTGTCGCTGAACTCGTTTATGGCGTTTAACAGCTCCTGAATGTTCTCGTATCGGCTTACTCCTTCGGGAGTTTTGTCATCATACAAGTCTTTTAAAATTCCACACGACTTGGCGATGTGACTTGCAGCCTCCCAAGCAGTTTTTGTCTTGATTACAGCCGAGAAACTCTTGATCATGGTGGCAAAAGCCTCCAGTTTTTCCGCCACTGCACCTGTCATTCCCTGGGCTCTGTAATCTTTCAGATTCGTTATCACATGCCAAGCATTTTTATCCGATTCATCGGCGGCTACCAGCACCTTTTCTACAGTCGTTTTACCGATACCACGAGTCGGATAATTGATGATTCGCTTCAAAGCCTCCTCGTCGTTATGATTTATGGACAAACGGAAGTATGCCAACAGGTCTTTTATCTCTTTTCTCTTATAAAATGACAAGCCTCCAAAGATTCGGTAAGGAATATTCGACTTTCTAAGCGCCTCTTCTATGGAACGCGACTGCGCATTGGTGCGATAGAGCACGGCAAAGTCCTTGTTCGCGAGGCGATTGTTGACTTTGGAAAGGAAGATGTAATGTGCCACCATGTTTCCCTCCTCGTTATCGCTCAAAGCCTTGATGAGACGGATCTTTTCGCCTATTCCATTGTCCGTCCACACTTGTTTCTTGAGCTGTGCCTTGTTGTTTACGATGATATTGTTGGCAACGCTGACGATATTCTTGGTGGAGCGGTAGTTTTGCTCCAGTTTAAAGGTCTGAAGATCGGGATAATCCTTAGAAAAATTGAGAATGTTCTGAATATTCGCTCCTCTAAAGGCATAAATGCTCTGTGCATCGTCGCCTACCACACAAATGTTCTCGTGCATGGCTGCAAGCTTGCGGATAACCACATATTGCGCGAAGTTAGTGTCTTGAAACTCATCCACCAACACGTATTTGAACTTGTGTTGATACTTATGGAGCGCCTCCGGGTAGTCTCGCAAGAGCACATAAGTCTTATAAAGCAAATCATCGAAGTCCATGGCGTTCGAATTGAAGCAACGCTTGGTATAAAGCTCGTAAAGCAGCCCCATTTTAGGCTTTCCCGACTGGATATCATCGCTTTGTAGCTGCAAGTCCTCCATATATTCCTTCACCGAATAGAGATTGTTTTTGGCACTCGATATTCTGTTGAGCACCGCATCCGGTTTATAGCGCTTGTCATCCAGTTGCTGCTCTTGAAGAATGGTTTTTATCAGACTTTTACTGTCGTCGGTATCATAAATGGTGAAGTTGGAGGTATATCCCAACTTCTCCGCCTCCACTCTCAATATTCTTGCAAAGATGGAGTGGAAAGTGCCCATCCAAATGTTGCTTGCATCCTTGCCCACCAGCTTTATTATCTTCTCTTTCATCGATTTGGCGGCCTTATTGGTGAAGGTGAGCGCCAAAATATTGAATGGATCGACACCATTGGCTATAAGGTGGGCGATACGATAGGTGAGCACCCGTGTTTTGCCCGAACCGGCACCGGCAATGATCATTACCGGACCTTCTACAGCCTCTACTGCCAGGCGTTGCACGTCGTTTAAGTCTTTTAAATAGTCTTCCAAAACAGTTATGGTATTAAGTGGACGAAATTAGCTTTTTCGAGGGAGATGAGCGGTGTGATTGTTGCCAAATCCGCACTCATCAAAGCATCATTAAAAAGAAAGCAGGAACCGAGACGATAGAAATTCCCCTGTTCCCGACTTTTATTTTTATTGATGAATGGAATCTCCCTATCCCTTCACATATCCCACCGCCGAAAGCAGGCTTATTTGCTTCTTTCCGTTCTGGGCATAGGCTAAAACACGGTATCCGAGGCCAGAAGTGAGGCCAATGAATTCCGTAAACCTGCCTTTGCCGCTGGCAGTGGAGGTAACTATTTCCACTGCGTAGGCGCTCTTGATGGAAAGCTTGCCATCCGACAGCGAAACGGTGGCAAAATCATAAGGAGGTTCGTGAGCGGGAGGCTCTGATATGAGAACAAAAGTCATCGAGGTAGGTTGGTATTCATCTCCATTGATTATTTCCGTCTCTACCATGCCTGTTCCGGTGTTTTTCACCACAAAAATCGGCTTGTTGGGCTTTCCCTTTTTTGCTGCCACTATATTCTGGGGAGTAAGATAGGAGGTGGCAATGTTTGTAGCCGCTTCGGCACGGGTAGTGCAGTTGGTAGACAGGTTTGCTATCGAAACCACCAACAGCACGTAGCTATCGAGCCACAAAACCGCCAAGGCCATCTTGTCGTCAATGATTTTCTGATTGGCTTTGGTAGGGGCGTTGTCATGATTGGTGATGGCGGTCTGGATAGCCACCGAAGCACTGGTTCCTGCGGCGTAAACGGTGGCCAAAATGCTCGGAACGGCAAACAATGTGGAGGCGGTTCCGTAGTTAACGCAATTGATGACATATTGTCTCAATGTAGATGCTCTGGTAATCTTGGTGTAAACGGATCTTTTTGCCAATACGATTCTTAATACTGCCATTTTATTTGATGTTTAAGTTTAAAATTTTATTGAAATGAATGTTCCCAAACAGGAAACCTACGTTTTGTGACGCAATCCCTACGTTTTGTGCCGCAATCCCTACGTTTTGTGCCGCAATCCCTACGTTTCGTGGCGCAATCCCTACGTTTTGTGACGCAATCCCTACGTTTTGTGGCGCAATCCCTACGTTTTGTGTCACCATCCCTACGTTTCGTGCCACCATTCCTACGTTTTGAATGATGAAACGGATTGCTCTTGATGCTTTCCCTTCGGAAACTGGTAGATTTGATATGTAAATATTCGTGTTCATTATGATGGGGCAAAATTACACACGATATTGCCACACATTACCTATTAAAATCTTTTTGTTCCGATTTACTGGTGTAAAACAACATTATAATATCAATAGCCTTCCAAATCGTTTATAAAGCTTTACTCTGGAATTGTAGGCGCTTAGTTTGAGGTGGTATTTATTCATGATGAAAGTCTTCTGCTTTCCCATGTTCATATCCTCAAAAATATCTAAAAGCACCACAAACTTATTGATTATTTCGGTGGCACTGCCTATTGCTCCTCCCTCGGCTATGTAGGCTTTCCAGCTCTCCTTGCCTCCGAAATATTTTAGTGTCAACCAGCTTCCTTTGTTTGATTTATTCATGATGATACAAGTATTATTAATGATGAATCATTTGGTTTCGAAAAGTAAAAGTAATCTTTTTGTCATCAACCATCATCATCCATGATGTTTCTGCTGTTATATATAGTCCTATTGCAGGTCTCCATCGTCATCCCCACCATTTTTATTGATGAACCCATATCGGCGGTCTTCGATTCATTGCATCCATGCCATCAATACAATAGCATCGCCGCAGGTGTGCTGTCATATTGCTGGCATCATCATTAAAATTTTCATGGCACCTAATTTCCTTCCACACATCCTGCCTATTTCCAATGATTTTCTTTATTTTGCGACAAATAAATTAATGATATGAAAACTAAAATAACTGTACTGTTACTAATAATGTGGAGTGTTTCCATGCATTCGCAAACAAAGCCGGCGGAAACGAAAACAACGGCTACCGGACAGGTGGAAACGGATGTAAAAATCTATAATGCAGCCCTAAAATACGGCGATATAGACGTGGCAAAGAACGCTGTGTATGCCCTAATCATCAAACATCCGGAGAGTTTCAATTATTTGGATACGCTTGCGAGGTTATATTTCAGCAACAACAATTATGTGCAATGCGCCCTGACGTCGAAGGACTATCTTACGCATGATTCGGCCAACCTTTTCATCAGAGAAATGTATGCCATATCGTTAAGTTCGCTTAGCAAGAACAAGGAGTCTTTGGAACAGTATGAAGCGCTCTTTGCCAAGACCAAAAGCTCCTTCCATGCCTACCAGATAGCGGTGTTGCAGTATGTTTTGAAGCGATTTGGAGAGTGTGAAACTACCGTTGGCATCATTTTGAACGACCCAAAGAGCATGGAGCAGAAGGTTTCCATCAATGCCGACCAAAATACCAATCAACAGGTGCCTATAAAGGCTGCTGCATACAACATTCGTGGCGTAATGCTGAAGGAAATGAACAAAAAGGACGAGGCCATGGAGAGTTTTCAGGAGGCCTTGAAGTTGTTTCCTGACTTTGCATTGGCTAAGGCAAACATAGAGGCCATAAAGAACGGCGACAAGCCCAAAACGACCGAAAAGAAATAGTATCCGATGACCTTCGACGCCATTATCAAGGACCTGAAGAACAAGATTTATCATCCTGTGTATTTTCTTCAGGGCGATGAGTCGTATTATATCGACATCATCTCCGATTACATCGAAAAACATGTGTTGAATGATGGCGAAAAGGAGTTCAACCAGACGATATTGTATGGAAAGGACGTGGATGTGGCTACTGTGCTGTCTCATGCCAAGCGTTTCCCCATGATGTCGAACTATCAGGTCATCATCATCAAGGAAGCGCAGGACATCAAGAACCTTATCAAGAAAACCGACAAGGAAGGGAAGGATGTAAAGGATGATTTCTTGAATTATGTGGACCATCCGCTCAAGAGTACCTTGTTGGTTTTCTGCTATAAGTATGGAAGCTTGGACAAACGCACCAAACTGTCGAAAACCATCGACAAACAAGGGGTTCTTTTCGAGTCAAAGCGGCTCTATGACAGTGCTATTCCTGATTGGGTAAACGTTTATGCCAGCAAAAGCAAGTATAAGATTTCACCAAAGGCCGTTCAGATGATAGCCGACTATTTAGGGACCGACCTAAGCAAGATAGCGAACGAATTGGACAAGTTAATGTTGAACATTCCGGCTACAGAGACCATCAATGAGAAGCATATAGAGCAGTTTATAGGCATTTCCAAAGATTATAACATCTTTGAATTGACCACTGCATTGGCAAAGAAGGATGTTCTCAAGGCAAATAGGATAGTAAACTACTTTGGTGCCAACCCCAAGTTGAGTCCGTTTGTGCTTACCATAGGAATGCTCCATAATTACTTCATAAAACTGCTCAAATACCATGCTCTTGCCGATAAATCGAGGAATAATGCCGCCGCTGAGTTGGGAGTGAATGCCTATTTCATGGGAGAGTATGAATTGGCAGCCAGAAACTACCCCATGCCCAAGTTGATACGGATATTCAACACCCTCCGCGAATACGATTTGAAGTCGAAAGGCGTTGATACCACTGGAATAGAGGATGGAGAGCTGTTGAAGGAACTTATTTTCAAGATATTGCATTGACAAATCATCATATAAATCAAACAAACATGAACTATTGGTTAGTAAAATCAGAACCCAGCACGTATTCCTGGGAACAATTGATGAAAGACAAGCAAACCTGCTGGGATGGCGTACGAAACTTCGCAGCACGCATCCATCTTAGGGCCATGAACAAAAGAGATTTGGTGTTGTTCTATCATAGCAACACGGATATGGCTGTAATGGGCATAGCGAAAGTAAAGAAAACGGCCTATCCAGATCCTTCCGCCACAGAAGGTGATTGGAGTGCCGTCGATTTAGTGCCAGTCAAGGCATTGAAAACACCTGTCAGCTTGGTAAACATAAAGGCGGAGAAGAAATTACAGAACATCGGCCTGGTAAGAATAGGAAGGCTCTCCGTAATGCCATTGACAGAGCCGGAATACCAGTTGATTCTCGAAATGGGCGGTGTAAAATAGGATTGAATAGCCTCCATCCATAAATATTTCCTTTTAATGAATTCAATGGATAACATGTTGTTGGTATATTCCAAATCTTCGCCCCCGAGATTGAAATATATCTTTTCATTGATATTCGTTGAGTTGTTGAAACTCGAGATAAAGTTCACATTAGATGTTGAATACTTCAAGGGATATGATGGACCAAAAATCAATTACTCAGAAACCAGGCTAGGAAATGAACTGCATTTCGTTCCATCCACATTGTTGTTCGAAACGGCCATTGAAAAACAGGATATAAACCTCTTTGAATGGACCGGAAACAAGGCATTCTTTAAGGTTGATGACCGTTCCGCTTTCCCTTTCGATCCATTTGCGGCTGCATTCTATTTGGTGAGCCGGTATGAAGAATATTTGCCGCATGCATCTGATCAACATGGACGGTATATTGCAGAACAAAGCTTGGCATACATGCATGGTTTCTTGAATAAGCCATTGATAAACATCTGGGCCATCAAAATCAAGGAATCAATGCAGCAAAAACACCCGAGCATTGCCTTCATTGAATCGAAATTCGAATACATCAACACCATTGACATTGATAATGCCTATGCATATAAAGGAAAGGGATTCGTGAGAACAGGAGGCGCCTTGGCAAGAGCATTGTTGAAGCTTGATTTCAATGAATTCAGGGCTCGATTCGATGTACTGTTTCGCAATTCCCATGATCCTTTCGACACCTATCAATACATCAAGGAATTAAGTGCTGAATACGGTGCAAAGACCATCTATTTTTTTCTGGTTGGTGGACTAAGCGAATACGATCGCAATCTTTCCATCAACCGAAAAGCATACAAAGAAATCATAAAAACAATAAGCGGTTATTCTAATGTAGGAATCCATCCATCGTATGCCTCGAACAACGATAAAAACACCTTGGAATCTGAAATAAATAACCTATCCAGCCTATTAAATAAAGACATTAAAAGAAGCAGACAGCATTTCCTTAAGTTGACAATGCCAACTACCTATCAACAACTCATTTCTCTGGGCATTAAAGAGGATTATACCATGGGTTATGCCAGTCAGGTAGGCTTTCGTGCCAGTATATGCCGCCCATTTTTCTTTTATGATTTAATGAATGACCGAACAACTGAATTAAAAGTAGTTCCTTTTGCGGCAATGGATGCAACCTTGAATAATTATCTAAAGTTAAGTCCAGATAAAGCACAGAAAACCATACGAATGCTGATAAAGGAAACCAAATCCGTTGATGGTTTGTTCATAAGTCTTTGGCACAATGAAACTTTATCAGAAATGAATGAATGGAAAGGTTGGTCACAGGTATATCTTGACATGATTAAAGCAGCAACGGCATGATTGAATTCATTGAACATTCAAAGATAGACAAAGCCAAATGGGATGATCGGATTTCTCATTCCTTCCATAGAAACATTTATGGCAATTCATGGTATTTGGATATGGTATGTCCTGGCTGGAATGCTTTAGTGGAAGGGGATTATCATACCATCATGCCATTGACATGGAAGAAAAAATATGGCATAAGTTATTTATACCAGCCTTACTTTACTCAGCAGCTAGGCATATATGGAGACAAGGATATATCCATTGAAAAAACAAATGAATTACTGAATGCAATACCCGAACAATATCGTTTCATAGAAATCAATTTGAATATTAATAACCACATTGATGATAACAGATATGAAACAAAGAAACTGCCAACGTATTTATTGGATTTAAATCAAGACTATAAAAAACTTTATGCCGGATATTCAGATAATTTGAAAAGGAATCTGGTAAAGGCAACCAAGCAAGGACTATCAACAAAAAATGATTCTGGCATAGAAGAAATCATTAGACTATTCCGAGAAAATAGAGGCAAGGAAGTGTCGAATCTTAAGGATATTCATTATAATCTATTGAGGAAATTAATAAACACAGTAGGAGAAAAAGGAGTCTTAAACAAAATTGGTGTTTATAACATGGAAGGAGCACTTTTAGCAGGAGCATTTTTCTTGAACCATAATCATCAGACTGTATTTTTATTTTCCGGTTTAAGCGAACAAGGAAAACAAAACGGGGCTATGGCCTACTTGATAGACTCATTCATTAAAAGCCATGCCGGGCAAGATTTAGTTTTGGATTTTGAAGGGTCCGTTAATCCAAACCTTGCAAGATTTTATAAAAGCTTTGGCTCCAGCCAACAGGAATATCCAAACATACAAAGAAACTTGCTTCCCAGGCCGATAAAATGGCTGAAAAGATAATTTTAACAGGGGATTTTACTCGATTTTACACTACGTAATAAAAGATAAATATCTTTGCGGCTCTGAAACAATTATCCATTGGGCGAATTCCTGAAAATATTATTGATAATAGCATTGAGCAGCGTCAAGTTCATTGCCGGACCGCCATTTTATTACTTCAACAAGCAATACTCCTTCACGTTTTTTGAAACCATAACGCTTTCCGTTTTAGGAGGGATGATTGGCGTTGTGGCATTTTCTTATTTCAGCGACTGGTTGTTTCAAATTTGGCATTATATCAGGATGCATTACTTCAAGACCTTCAAGAGAAAGGAACTATTTTCTTCTCATGTAGCTGACGAGGAAGGTAAAATAGACATCAAGAATTCCTATATCGCTGCAACCAACAAAAGGAAGAAAGTCTTTACACCGAAAAATCGAAGGCTGGTAAGGATTTGGAGCGATTGGGGCATCATGGGCATTGCCTTCATTACCCCTGTTTTGTTGTCCATTCCATTGGGTACCATCATCACCTCCAGGTTGGTGCACAGCAAACGAAAAGTGTTCGTTTACATGTTCATTTCCATCCTGTTTTGGTCTATCCTCATCACCTCCTTCTTCGAACTTTACCATGTCGTAACGCTTCAGGATTTAGGAAAACATACAGTAAGGTGAAATACAGGCATATTTTCTTCGATTTGGACCATACGCTGTGGGATTTTGACAAAAATTGCCATGAAACGCTTACCGAGCTGTATCATCATTTTCAATTGGACCGACATGGCATCTCGTCCATTGAACATTTCATCAAGACCTACCTGAACCGCAACGAAATGATGTGGGAACAATACCGATTTGGGAAGATAGACAAGGAAACTTTGAGAAACAAGCGCTTTGACTATACCTTTTATGACTTGGAGATAGACAATGAAATCTTGGCAAGAAATCTTTCGGACGAATATGTTTTGCGAAGCCCATACAAAACCAATCTTTTCCCTGGCACGCATGAAGCGCTGTCCTATTTGAAAGAGAAATATATCCTGCACATCATCACCAATGGGTTCAAGGAGACGCAATTCATCAAGATGAATTCCACCAATCTTACCGATTACTTTTCCGAAATCATCTTGTCGGAAGACACCGGATTCAAAAAGCCCGACCCGAGGATTTTCTTCCATTCCTTGGAGAAAGCCGATGCCAAGGTGGAGGAAAGTTTGATGGTGGGCGATAATTTGGAGGCAGACATTGCCGGTGCCCGTTCAGCGGGAATGGACCAGGTATATTTTAATCCCAAGCGGGTTCCCCACCAGCAAGAAACCACCTACGAGATTCATTCCTTGATGGAGCTCCTGGAGTTTTTATAATACAATGATTCTCCTTTGGGGGCGCCCCCTTTTAGCTGCCAAGGAAAAAAGGCAGCTAAAAGCGGTCGGGGTGTTGCGTGGGTTCGCTGCGCTCCGTTTTTGCCGCCACCAACAAACGCAAGAAAAAGGCGGCAAAGAACCGCCTTCGGCGCCACTCCACTCCCTCGCCTAAGTGCTACGTGCTTTCGACACAGCCACTTTCTACCTATCGATTACAACTCGTAACCTATCGATTACAACTCGTAACCTATCGATTGCAACTCGTAACCTATCGATTGCAACTCGTAACCTATCGGTTGCAACTCGTAACCTATCGGTTGCAACTCGTAACCTATCGATTACAACTCGTAATCTATCGGTAGAATTGAACCATCAATTGGTATAATGCATTGAATTGCAATCAATTGGTATTTTTTACTGGTTTCTCCTGCCAAAAGTTCCTTCGAAGCAACCTGCCGTAGAAGCCTAGCCCCGATAGTAGCGGCAGCCCGCTGCTTGGTGT
>CAIWCG010000016.1 GCA_903911135.1 uncultured Bacteroidota bacterium | reverse complement strand
GATTTCCTTTACAATTCTTTTTTCTAATGGAATAAAAGCTCAAAATGATTTTATTACTCAAAAGGAATTACTGAAAAAAGCGGAGAAGTTGTTTGATGTCCGTGATTATGTTAAAGCCACTCCGCTTTTTTCTCAATTATTAAGCAATTACCCTAAGGACCCCAACTATAATTTCAAGTATGGAGTATGTATTTTATATACCAACAAGGATAGGAGCAAGTGCCTGAAATATTTGCTGACATCAGCAAAGAATCCGAAAACAACCAACGATGTTTATTATTATTTAGGCAAGGCATATCATCAAAATCAAAGATACGATGAAGCAATAAGTTCATTCGAAACATACAAGAAAAAGGCAAGCAACTCAGATATCCAAAAAAAGAGAATTGATATTGAAATACAGAGCTGTAGTAACGCAAAAAATCATATTGGTGGTAATGTGAATCAGGTAATCGTATCGAAAAACGAAATACCATACAATGGTTTCATTTCTGCTTATGATGTAACTCCAATGGAAGGAAAAATCATTGAAAAGCCTCCGATTTATTTGATGAAAGCCGATAAGAAAGATATCAACTATACGAGCATTTATCTTAATGGCAAGTTAAGGGTTATGTATTTTTCAAGTTATGGTGATGATGGTAAAAATGGAAAGGATATTTATAAAGTTACAAAAAATAAAAAAGGAGAATGGAGCCCCCCTATCAACCTTGGAAGTCCAATAAATACAGAATCCGACGAGGATTATCCATTCATTTCTCAAGACGGAAAAACACTTTACTTTTGCAGTAAAGGACATAAAAGTATTGGTGGATATGATGTATTCAAATCTGTATTTGACTCAATGAAAAATATATGGTCTCAACCAATAAACATGGGAAGACCAGTAAATTCAGCAAATGATGATTTGTTCTTTATTGCAGATAGCTTAGGAAATGCTAATTTTTCCTCTACCCGAGAATGTCAACCTGGCAATATTAATTTCTATAAGGTGATTTCATCAGAGCAGCCAGTTCAATCTGTTTCCATAAAGGGTGTATTTGCTTTTGAAAAAGCAATTGATCAAAAAAATGTGGCTATTTCGGTATTGAATTATAATGATGGAAGTGTAGTTCAAATTGTAACAGTAGATACTTTAACTGGAAAATACGATCTTAACTTAAAACCGGGAAAGGGATATACTATCATTGTTGAAAAACCTGGATTTATTGCTCATGCGGAAAATATTTTTGTTCCAGAACAAATGGTTCAACATGATTTGGCACAGCAATTATCGTTTTCTAAAATTGATAGTATCGAAAGGCTAACTATTTCAAATTATTTCTCGATATTAGAAGACAATAATGATTTGAATACAGCTGTAAAAACCGAAGAAATAACTAGTGATTTCAAGCATGATGAGAATTCGGAGAAAAAATTAAGACCTGTTAATATTAACGACAAAATAGTGAATGCCACTCCTCCTGTTAATGATATTAGCATGCAAGCAAAAGTCATGATAGCATCCACTTTAAAACCCAATGATAAAGGAACAAGTGATTCATTGATAAATCAATCAGCAACTTTCAATGATACACTAAATATTGCGGCAGTGAATCCCCAAAAGGAAGAAGATAAATCAATAAATGAAACAAAAAATTCCATAGAAAATAATTCCACAAAAGTAACAGCCAAAACAACCAACCTGGAATTGATTGATATGGCCTACAATGATGCCCATTCACAAGAAAATGATGCTAAGGAAATGCATAAAAATGCAGAAGTTGCCGAATCAATTGCAAAGCAAAAAGATTCTGTTGTTGTAGATTTAAATAAGAAGCTAACCCTGCTCAATGCCAAGATAACGAAGGAAAAGAATCAAATAAAAACGAATCAGTTGCGCGACAGTGTTCAAGTTATTAATGGTGAAATTGAGGAGAAGAAGCAAGAGGCTGATGTGGCTCATGCTCTTTCAAAAGAATATAATGATAATGCCGTCAAAATACAATCGGATGCAGATAAAAGTTATGCAACGGCCAAGGAATTGGAAAGCACTGCTGGTATGGCGGTTAAAGGTATACCAAATAAACATGATGTAATCAATAACAAATCCAACTCAAATATTGTATCGGCAAGTGATTCATTAAAATCAAATGACCTTGTTTATAAAACTGTAAATTCATTTAAAGAACAATCGAGAGAAAAACAAAAAGCTGCAGACAGTTCTTTAATCGCCTCCAATGAGTTAAAGAATACGAGTATCCAATTATCAAAGCAGGCAGATGAAAATATAACTAAGGCTGCCATAACTCCAGAGCCGGAAAAGACTCGATTGAAGAAAGAAGCGGCTGAGTTGGAAAGACAATCAGCTCAAAAGCAAATAGAAGCTGATCAAGCCAATAGAGTTGCAAAAAAACAAAATGATTCTGCTCAGATTATTCAAAGAAAGGCGGATATTGCCAAGAATTTAACCAAAGAAATCATATTTACTAGAAAAGACACAAACAATAAAGTCATTGCATTTAACCCTGATCAAAAGAAGGAAAAAAGTACTTCAGAAATAAATCAAAAAACTACCAATGCAACTGATGAAAATCGAAAGATACTGTCGGATAGCGTGCATATTGATAATAAGGTTGCCATAGTAAAGGAAAGAACAAATGAGAAGAATGATTCAACTGTTGCAATTAGGAATAATGACACGAAGAAGTCAAAAAAAGATACTTTATTAACCAATAAAACATCAAAACTTAAGGATACTTCAACCGCTGTTGTGTTGGTTGAAATCAATACAAAGAATATAGATACTGTTAAGACCAAATCCACATTAAGTAATAAGGATTCGATTGTCTTAGTGAACAATACTGCTGAAAATAAGGTTGATAAAATAGATAATGTAAGTAATTCTTCTTCTTCAATTCCATCGGAAGATTTAGTTATTGCCAAGGCGAAGGTGAATCGACTTCGAGATCAATCGAATAATTATAATTCGGATTCACAGCAGCTATATGCAAAAGCAAAAACTACCAAGAATCAAAAGGAAAAGGTGAAATTGATGACTCAAGCCCAGAATTTGAGTGACTCTGCTGTCGAAAGACAAAAGCAAGCTGATGTGGCGCAATCCAATGTTGCGCATTTGGAAACTCAAATAACAACAGATAAAATAGTGGTAGCAAATATGGAGGCCATTCACGAGGATACCTTAACAAAGGAGGCGAAAAAAGTTACAGTTAAAGAGAAAACAGCTACAGAAATTTCAAAAAAGGAGACACCAAAGAAGGATTCTGTTGTAATTTTGGACAAAGTGGAATCAGCAATAGCTAAGAATGATTCATCAAGGAAGGATGTAATCGGCATTAAGAAAAATAAGGAAACGGTTATCGCCAAAAAAGATGTGCCTAAAAAGGATACCGTTATAATAAAGGAGAAAACAGCAGCAGCAATCGAAAAGAAGGACAGACAAGCAGTTGATAAATCAAAACAAAATACTCAACTGATAGCTGAATCAAAAGATTTACAATCCCAATCGGACAGTTTAGCAGCAAAATCCAAGGAAGTATATGCAAAGGCGAAGATTACTGATGATAAAATCGAGAAAAGGAACCTCAATGTTCAGGCATTCAGTTTGCAAAACCAAAGCGATGAATTGCATAACCAGTCGGTAGCCAAGTTAAATGAGGCAAATGGTACAAATGCTGAAAATAAGACAAAGGAAATTGTAAAAAAGGATACAGTTATTGATAATAAAATCTCAACAAAGGATACAAGTGTTGCAAAAGTTGAGAAGAAAGTTGACTTAATTGCTAAGCCTACCAAGGAAAAGGACACAATGGCAGTTACAATGCACAAAAAGGAACCTGAACCTGCCAACTCTGATACTTTATTGGATACATCCCATCCTGATTATCCAAAATATGTTCAGTTATCATCAAAAGCAAAGGAGAAAAAGAAGGAAACGGAGGTCGTTTTCGCCAAGGCTGTTCAATTGGAAAGTGAATCGAAGGAAGAAAGTGCAAAAGCCAAGGAGGATTTGTCAAAAGCTGATAAGATAAAGAAGAAATCGCAGAAGAAGACCGCAATAAAGGAGGCAACGGACTTGAAAAATGATGCGATTTTAAAGCAACATCAGGCAGATAGTCTTTATGCGGTGTCAAAAGATATGGCGCAGCAATCGGATGAACAGACTGTGCTGGCAAATGCTTTAAAGGAACGGATAAAAGCCTCAAAGAGAACTCAAGAAGAACCTGAAGCAAATGCAAAAACAGCAGCTATCAACAAGGAACAACAAAAGATTGAATCGAATCAAGCAAGTAATCCGCCAATTGTATTTAATGGGAATAGGAATGTTCGAAACAACAGCAATCTTAAACCTATTGCAATTGCAGATAAACTACCTGATGGATTATTGTTCAAGGTGCAGATAGGTGCGTTTAAAACACCTGTAAATGCAAGTGCATTTGTTGGATTATCGCCGGTAACATACGAACAGGGACCCAATAATTGGTTACGTTACACCGCAGGATTATTCCAAACTTTCGAGAGTGCCAACCTGGCGAAGAAAGAGATTCGCAAGATGGGGTATCGTGATGCATTTGTGGTGGCCTATTATAACGGTAAGCGGATTTCGGCATACGAAGCGGGCAAATTGGTTAACAGTTACACCGTTCCTCAAAAACAAACCTACCAATTCACGTTCAAATCGGAGATAAATACGCTCAAGGCAAACAATATTTATCCTGAAAAATATGGACCCGAGAACGATGACGGCAACTTGAATGCATTCAACAACGGAATGAAAACATCCCCGGCGTTTGCAGTCCCAAGTACCACAACCATTGCAAAAGAAACCCCAATAATTGCTGCCAAGCCGGATAAACCAACTGAAGATTTGAATAAAAAGGATGGATTGTTCTACACAGTGCAGGTGGGGGTTTATGGAACGGCCACTCCTCCAAGGATTCTCGAATCATTGAAGCCATTAAATACCGAAGTTACCCCGAAAGGGTATTATCGTTTCTTGTCTGGCTTGTATAATTACTTCGTTCCTGCCAACGATGCCAAGAATCAGATAGCCAAAACCATTGTTCCTGATGCTTTTGTGGTGGCATATTACAAAGGTGCGAGGATAGACATGAACATGGCGAGGAATTTGGAGAAGACGGTGGTGCCCATGAAGCTTTCTCCTGAAACTAAGCCGAAGGAAGCTCCTGTTGAGCCAGTGAATCCTCCAAAAACAGACACCGTTAAACAAGAAATCGTTCCTTCTCTAGAAATTGTCAAGCCTGTGGAGAAAACAGCAACCATTAACCCCGAAAATTTAGTCTTTAAGGTTCAAATAGGTGCATACAGGGAGCAAGTGCCGTTCGATATGGTCGATATTTTCCTAAAGATGAGCAATAAGGGCGTCACGCATACGAAAGATGCGGATGGTTTGACGTACTTCTTTGTAGGAAATGTAAAAGACTACAATGCCGCTACACAATTGCGCAATGATGCGGTGACCAACGGCATAAAAGATGCTTTTGTGGTGGCGTTTGACGGTGAAAAGAAGATAACGATAGAAGAAGCGCGAAAGAGTCTGAAATAGGGCAGGAGGGAAGGAACTTTTTTACTGCTGATTGCCTTAAAACAGCTTCAATTGTTCCTCATCGAGCTTGCCATTTATCCATTCGCCATCCAGTTCGGCAGAAAATTTATTATAAAAGTTGATGGCCGGTTCATTCCAGTCCAGCACTTGCCACCAAAGGCCTTTGGCGTGTTCCTCTTTGGCTATTCTGATGACTCTTTCGAACAAAAGTCGGCCGATTCCTTTGCCACGATGCGCTTCTGTTATGATGATGTCGTCAAGATAGATTCCTTTGCCTTTCCAAGTGGAGTATTTGGTGAAATAAATGGCTATGCCCACCACCTTTTCATCCATTTCGGCCACCAATAAACCAAAAATGGGCTGCTTTCCGAAGCCATCACGCACCATATCTTCCACCGTGTTGGTCACTGCGTCCTTGGCTTTTTCATATTCCGCAAGCTCTTTTATCAATGCCAAGGTTTGTGGCACATCTTCCTTGGTTCCGGGGCGAATGGTTACTATCATGGCGGCAAATATAAGGATACTTCCGTTGATATTTTTATGATGGCACGCCGAAAGCGATGCGATTATAAAAGAATCATCAATATGGATGAAACTATTAAGAATAAAGATGCCTGTTTGAAAAATCAATGAACGTCTTTATTTAATTATTCCTACTTTTGCAGAATATTAATCGAAACAAAGCTCAACAAAGGCAAATAGCCTCAAAACATCTTCATCCATATATAACAGTATCGTACTCCAATTTCACAATCATAGCAAACAATTAATAAATCAACAATAAATATCATGTCAGAAGAAAAAAATCCCCGAAGGCAATTCCTTCAGATGCTTGGGTTGGCAGCAGGTGCCACCTTGGTGAGCACCAAAGCTTTCTCCGCATTCATCGATAAGGACGATATCCTTAAACTTAATGACAAACAGCAGGAGTTTATGCTCCGATATGGCGGATGGATGGACGAATTCATCGCCGTAATCAAGAAAAAGAAAGATGAACCGAACAATCAGGCACATCAAATACTCATCGGTGAGTTGTCTGACAAGGCTTTGACCTTCAAGCCGGAGCTCGATGAACACATGAAAGACGAGACTTTCAGGATGATCTACAATGCTTCGATTCAAAGGATGAGCAAGGAAATCGTTTAAGTACATACATGGACCGGTACACTTTATATTGGCATATTTATCGTTGAAAAACAGTGGCAAGCTGATGATATCAGCCCAAGTAGCACTCTTTTTTATAGATAATTCCAATATAAGGATACTATGGACGAAAAATTACATGCTATAATCATTGCCATGTTCGGCAGTGAGGAGGCATTCATTCTCTTTTTCAAGGGAAATGAACGAATGGTGCTGAAAGTGGATGCCATTCTGAAGATGTTTATAAGACATGACATCGACAATAAGATAAAGGCTGGCTATACGCTGGCACAATTGAACAAAGGACGGAAACATTTGGTGACAGAGCGCACCTATACCCGACGGAGGCAAGAGTTTGGGATGAGCAATCACAAGTAAATCCACCAAACAACATACGCCATAGTATTTACGCATGGCGTATTTTACGATATATTTTTGCATCCATGAAAAAGACAGGCATTTTTGGTGGACAAGGGATGGCATTTGCTGCTGTGGAGGAGCAGGAAGCCCGTTTTATACTTAAAACACCCAAAACTTTACTTTTTGTTTTCGATAAAACGTCTGCAGAAACATTTTCTGCACATGCAATCAATCGTGTTGCACATGCAAAGTTTTCTTTTGCACATGCAATTCATCGTGTTGCACATGCAAAGTTTTCTCTTGCACATGCAACACATCGTCTTGCAGATGCAAACTTTTCTCTTGCACATGCAACCCATCGTCTTGCAGATGCAAACTTTTCTCTTGCACATGCAACCCATCGTCTTGTTGATGCAAAGTTTTCTCTTGCATATGCAACCCATCGAATTGCATATGCAAACTTTTTCCTTGCAGAGAACATTTCCATTAATGATAATCACAAATATTCATCAGAAATGAAAAAAGGCCCCAAGAAAATAAATTCTAAATAATTAACAATTTAATAAATAAAAAAATGATACTGATCAAAGCACTCTTCATCGTAATGGCAACAGTGATAAATAAAACACTGATTCCATTGTTCACCACCCGTGGCTTAAGTGCCACACAGCAGTACGCCAAGGCGAAAACAGTTACCAATAATCTGGTGACCAATGTTGGCGTATTTGGAGTAATGAGCCCTACCACAGCTACCATGCTTACCGACATAGGTACCGGACAAACATTGATTGCGGACATTGCCTCATTGAGAATGCAGATACACACTAAGGAACAGCTACTGGAAGAAAATCTGAAATTGGTGAACAACAACATGGTTTACCAATATTGCCCATCGGTAAAGAAAACTGCCAATGGAGTAAAAAGCGTCATCGACCTTTCGGGCTTGATTTGCAAAGGATTTGGACCACCAAAAACTATGGTGCGGTTTAACAACACATTTCCTGAACCTTATAAAGTGGACCAGAATATCGGCCTAAGAATCATACAAAGCCTGATTCCTTCCGATGTTTTGAGCCGAGCAAAACCCTATGGTGCAAAGAGCATCATGTGCTATCGCCAAGTGGGTGGTGCAGCCCCAGCCACCAACAATCATCCATTGGCAGTGGCATTGGTTCCTTTCAGCAAATTGAAGCTGACGGACACCAACTTCATAGCTGCCGACATAGGCAAAACCGTTTATTACATCTATTGCTGGGTAGATAAAGACGGCAAGCTCGGACCAGAAAGTTCAGTGTATCCTTATGTAATAACAGCATAAAAAATTATAAATGATAAATTAATCCTCGCTGGAAGGCGGGGATTTTTTTTGTTTGTTGGATATAAATAAATTTTTATGTAATTTTACATCGTCAAAAAAATATTAACAA
Source organism: uncultured Bacteroidota bacterium (assembly GCA_903911135.1). Lineage (GTDB taxonomy): Bacteria > Bacteroidota > Bacteroidia > AKYH767-A > JABDAW01 > JABDAW01. The sequence continues at coordinate 37,640 of CAIWCG010000016.1, read as the reverse complement.
ATAAAAATTAATACAATGAAAAAAACATTACTAATCTTAGTGCTGCTCGTCGTGTTCGGCTTGAGCAAAAGCACAGCACAGGCACCACAAGGAATTAACTATCAAGGGGTAGCCAGAGATGCTTCACTACATTTGTTGACTCCGCAATTAATCAATGTGAAAATTTCCATTCATTCTGGAAATGCAAATGGTCCTTTAGTTTGGTGCGAACTACATGGGGGAGTTACTGTTGATACCTTTGGACTTTTTACTTTGGTAATAGGGCAGGGGCAAATAGATACAGTAGGAACTGCGGCGACTTTTTCTGCAATAAACTGGGGTTCGGGTCCTTATTTTTTACGAGTTTATATAGCGATTGGAATTAATGCCTATCATGATATGGGTGCTGATCAATTATTGAGTGTGCCTTATGCCCTATATGCAGCGAATGGAGGCGGAGGACCGACAGGACCAATGGGACCAATGGGACCAACGGGACCTGCTGGACCTGCTGGAGCTAATGGGGCAACAGGTCCTACTGGACCAACCGGACCTGCTGGAGCTAATGGGGCTACAGGTCCCTCGGGAGCAAATGGGCCAACAGGCGCACAAGGAATACAAGGTCCTACAGGTCCAACTGGTTCCGTCACAGGAACTGCCTGGGGACTGACAGGAAATACTGGGACAACTTCAGTAAATTTTCTTGGCACAATAGATGCTCAACCATTGCGATTCAAAACAAATAATAATTTGAGTGGTATTATTGACCCTGCAAATCAAATTACTGGATTTGGATGGGGAGCATTAAACTCAAATTCTTCTAGCCCAAATACCGCTTTTGGAGTTAATGCATTATATACAAATACAACAGGTTCCAGTAATGTCGCAATTGGAAGGAATGCAATGCGATTAAATACATCTGGACAGACTAATGTTGCAGTCGGTGAAAGTGCATTAAATTCAAACACAACTGGATATGATAATACTTCCATAGGTTATTATTCATTATATGCAAATACAACTGGACAACAAAATACAGCAATTGGATGGTATGCTCTAAGTACCAATGATGTTGGAAGTTCAAATACTGCCATTGGAATGTGGGCTTTGAATTCCAATAATTCAATAGCGGCAAATAATAATACTGCAATTGGTATGCAAGCTTTGTATTTAAATACTTCAGGAAATGGGAATACTGCAAATGGAAAAAATTCAATGTATAACAATACAACTGGATATTATAATACTGCTTGTGGTAGTAGTGCATTACAAACGAATACTTATGGGAATTATAACACTACTTTAGGATATGCAGCAGATGTTTCCGCACCTGCATTAAATAATGCAACAGCGATTGGTTACGGTGCAAGTGTTAACGCAGGCGATAAGGTTAGACTCGGAAACTCTTCTGTAATTGTTATCGAAGGTCAGCCAACAGGTTATAGCAGTGCCTCAGACGCTCGATTCAAAAATAACGTTAAGGAAGATGTTGTAGGACTTGATTTTATTATGAAACTACGTCCAGTTACTTACAATTTTGATCGATTAAAATTTGCAAATCATATTAAAGAAAACACTAAGGGTAGAGAAGAAGCATTAATAAAATTATCCCAAAATCGTTCCACTGGTTTCATTGCACAAGAAATGGAAAAAGCGGTTAATGCTTCTAATTACAATGGTTTCGATGCAGTATCAAAACCTGAAAATGAAATAGGAACATATGGAATTGCCTATTCAACTTTAGTAGTACCTTTAGTAAAAGCTGTTCAAGAACAACAAGGCATGATTGAAAAACAAAACCAATTACTTGAGCAAATGCAAAAAGAAATTGATATATTGAAAAAGGCAAATTCTCAAAAATAAACAGTGATGAAAAAAATAATCATGTGCTTGGTTTTGTTGATAACAATAAATCTAAGCTATTCTCAAATGATATCGCGCCATGTAATAGGGAGCGCAGGCACTGTTCATAGCAACCCCAACGGTTATGTTTCCTTTACCGTAGGGGAGCCATGCATCACCAAATTGACTTCGACAAACTATCTTATCGTTACACAAGGATTTCAACAAGTGGATGTTGATTTTGGTTCTGGTATTCCTATAGTCAATAAGGAAGAGTTTTACTTTCAGTTATTTCCTAATCCCAACAATGGGAATTTCACCGTTTACTATCATTTACCATCCTTGCTTGCTGATTTTCAGGTAATAGATATTGCAGGAAGGGTTGTATATAGAAATGGAAGTTTAGGATTGAATGGCAGCATCAATATTGATGTTTCTTATTTGAGTAACGGAATCTATTTTTACCAGATAATCAGCAACTCGGAAACCAAACAAGGAAAGTTTGTGGTGCAGAAGTAAATTAAGAATTTAAAATCATTAAAAAAGCGGTGCTATAGTACCGCTTTTTTGTTTAGGGGGCTTTTGTGGGTATTGTGTATATTTGCATCCATAATAATTAAAAACAGATATGATGGGTTTAGTATATGCGGAAATAGAATTGGTAAATTTGGGTGACATGGAAATGGTTCGCCGACACTATATGGACAAAGATGAAGTAAAGCGAATGCGTTTAAATATGCTTGTTGATTCGGGTTCCTATTTGATGGCCATCAATGAAACTATACAAGAAGTTTTACAACTTCCTTTTTTGGAAAAAAGAAAGATGCGATTGGCGAATAATTCCATCGAAGAGTATGATGTTGTAGGTCCTGTAATGGTTAAGTTTTCAAATAGAACGGCTTTATGTAGTGCCATTCTTCTTAAAGGGGATGCGGAGCCTTTGCTTGGGGTAATTCCTATGGAGGAAATGGATGTTCTGATTCATCCATTGAAGCAGCAATTAATAGTTAATCCAGAACATCCTGATGCTGCTGTTTTAAGCCTGAAATAACAGGTTTTCATCCTGCCAGTCGGATAAATACTTTAAGAAAATCAAGGAGAATTTATAATTCTTTCAATAACCAAAGAAGCGGTGCTGGTGTAGCCGCCTTTTTTGTTTATGGTTATTGATAAATTCTTATCTTTGCATCGGAGAAAAAAATAAAATGACAAAAGAAGAAGTGTTAAAAGTAGTAAATGAATTGCCTAACGAGTTCGAAGTAAATGAACTTTTGGATAAATTAATCTTTATGGCAAAGGTGGAAAGAGGATTGAAGGATGCTAAAGAAGGGCGAACGAAAACCCTTGATGAAGCCAAAGAAATAAGCAAATCGTGGTCGAAGTAATCCTCTCGGATTTCGCTATCGAGGACATGCAGGAGATTTATGATTTTATTGCTAAAGATTCCATCCATTATGCAGAAAAGCAAATTGCAAAATTCCCGCTAGTCGGGATATGTGCTCGTCCAGATTTGCAATCTGGTCGTTAGAGTTTGGGATTTATAATCCCATTAATAAACAAAAAAGCGGTGCTGATGGTGCCGCTTTTTTATTTAAGGGCTTTCGGGAGCATTGTGTATATTTGCATCCATAATAATTAAAAAAAATAATCATGTACACATCATTTCAAGTTAAAGCAAGCGAGTTGGATGAAACGTTTATAGAAGGCATAAAGGCAATTTATAAAAGCAAAAACATCACAATCATTATTGAAGAAGACGAGGATACTACAGAATATTTGTTATCTACCGAAGCCAATCGCAAACATCTTTCAAAAGCAATAAAAAATGCAAAAAAGGGTAATACCACTAAAGTGGATATTGATAAATATCTGAAAAAATGAGGGAAGTGGAATTTGAAAATGATGCCCTTATAGAATTCTTGGATTGGGAGAAAACGGATAATAAAATCTTTACAAAAATTGTTAAACTGATTGCGGATTGTAGAAATGACCCATTTATAGGTATTGGTAAACCAGAACCTTTAAAACATAAACTAAAGGGATATTGGAGCAGAAGAATAAACAATGAACATAGATTGGTTTATCAGGTTACCCCAACTGCCGTAATTATAATCTCTTGCAAGTTTCATTATTAGGTTGAAATGCCAAGGAATATTCAATATTTACAATCTGGCAAATCACTAAAAGAGTTTACGATTTTATAATAATAAGAAAAGCGGTGCTGATGGTGCCGTTTTTTTTTTGGGTAAACATCAAGAATGAAATTCATTCTGTGAATATATAAATAATTGGGATGGGGTGTTTCATCATTCTCAATCATCATTGATGATTCATTAATAATAGCTTCGCTTTTTGCGAGCCATCATGAATAAATCATCAGACAGATGCGATTATTTAAGAAAGTAATTCAATCTTTTAGGATATATGCTGAATAATTTATGATTCAATAAACTATATGCCCGATTACAGATTTTATTTGCATTTTTGCGCACGATATGGAAATACCAAAGATATACAATCCGCACGAAACAGAAGACAAATGGTACCGTCATTGGATGGACCGGAAGTTTTTCAAGTCGGTTCCTGACGAACGGGAGCCTTATACCATCGTAATGCCACCTCCGAACGTGACAGGTGTGCTGCATATGGGCCACATGCTTAATGCCACGGTTCAAGATGTGCTTATCCGTAGGGCACGCATGCTCGGCAAGAACGCCTGTTGGGTTCCTGGCACCGATCATGCTTCCATTGCGACAGAAGCGAAGGTGGTTGCTTTGTTAAAGGAACAAGGTATCAGCAAAAAGGATTTGACGAGGGAGGAATTCTTGAAACATGCCTGGGACTGGAAGGAGAAATATGGCGGAATCATCCTCGAACAGCTGAAAAAGTTGGGCTGTAGTTGCGATTGGGACCGAACGCGTTTTACAATGGAGCCCGATTTGAGTGAAGCGGTGACAGATGTCTTTATAGACCTGTATAATAAGGGATATATCTATAGAGGCGTGAGAATGGTGAACTGGGATCCGGCAGGACAGACCGCTTTGAGCGACGAAGAGGTGATTTATAAAGAAGTGAACTCCAAACTTTACTATGTTCGCTACAAAGTGGAAGGAACTGAGGACTATGTAACCGTGGCTACCACCAGGCCTGAAACGATATTGGGCGATACGGCAGTTTGTGTGCATCCGGATGATGAGCGTTACAAGCATTTGCATGGAAAACGCGCCATCATTCCTTTTGTCAACCGCTCGGTTCCCATCATCTGCGACACTTATATCACCATTGAGTTCGGAACTGGTTGCCTTAAGGTGACGCCTGCCCATGATATCAATGATTATAATATAGGTATCAAGCATCATCTGGAAGTCATCGACACCATCAGTCCGAATGGAACAATGAGTGAAGCGGCACAGTTCTATATCGGCGAAGATCGTTTCATTGTGAGGAAAAAGATAGCCAAAGACCTCGATGAAGCGGGACATTTGGTCAAGGTGGAAGACATCAAGAACAAAGTTGGTTATTCCGAGCGGACAGATGCCGTCATCGAGCCGAAACTGTCTATGCAATGGTTCTTGAAGATGGAAGAAATCTCTAAACCGGCGCTTAAACATGTAATAAATGGCGATGTAAAGCTGATTCCGGAGAAATTCATCAATACATATAAGCATTGGATGGAGAATGTTCATGATTGGTGCATCAGTCGTCAGCTATGGTGGGGACAACGCATCCCTGCTTGGTATGATGACAAGGGCAAAATGGTGGCAGTGGCGAAAACCAAGGAGGAAGCGCTTGCTAAACTTGGGAAAGAAGCTGCCGACATGAACATATATCAAGACGAAGATGTGGTAGATACGTGGTTTTCGTCGTGGTTGTGGCCCATTTCGGTTTTTGATGGTTTCAAGCACCCGAACAATGCAGATATCAACTATTATTATCCTACCAATGATTTGGTTACGGCTCCAGAAATACTATTCTTCTGGGTAGCTCGAATGATTATCAGCGGTTATGAGTATAAAAGCGACAAACCTTTCCAAAATGTGTATCTCACAGGAATCGTTAGAGACAAGATTGGCAGAAAGATGTCGAAATCTTTAGGAAACTCGCCCGATGCATTGGAGTTGATAAGCAAATATGGAGCAGATGGGGTAAGAGTAGGGATGTTGTTGTGTTCGCCAGCCGGAAACGACATACTTTTTGATGAATCGTTGTGCGAGCAAGGTCGAAACTTCGCCAATAAATTATGGAATGCCTTTCGATTGATAAAAGGTTGGGAGACAGATGCATCCATTGCGCAGCCTGATTACGACAGTGCCGCCATAAAATGGTTCAATGCCAAACTTAACGAAACGGTTTCCATACTTAACGACCATTATTCGAAGTATCGCATCTCGGAAGCACTGATGGTGTCCTATAAATTGATTTGGGACGACTTTTGTTCTTGGTATCTGGAGATGATCAAGCCCGAATTTGGCAAACCTATCAGCTTGGCTACCTATAATGAAACGAAAATCTTCCTGAAGTCCTTGCTTACGGTCATACATCCGTTCATGCCGTTCATTACGGAAGAGATTTATCATCTTATTGATGATAATTCGTCGGATGATTGTGTCATTACGAGCAATTGGCCAACGATTAAACCGGAAAACAATGAATTGATTGCCAGATTCGCCCTCAACCAGGAGTTAGTGAGTGCCATCAGGAACTTAAGGAAAGAAAAAAACATTTCTCCAAAGGAACCTTTGTCGTTAATGATACGTGTTGGTAACAAATCTTGGGATAATTCCTTCAATAGTTCAGTTGTTCGTCTTTGTAATCTTAATGAAATAAGTATAGTAACCGAAAAAATCGAAAATGCAGCTTCTTTCTTGATAGAAACGTATGAATTCTTTGTCCCAATTGGTGATAAGATTGACAAAGCAGCAGAAATAGAGAAGTTAAACAAAGAACTCGACTACACAAAGGGTTTTCTAGAATCAGTAATGAAGAAACTAGGTAATGAAAAGTTCGTTGCGAATGCAAAACCCGAGATTCTTTCCAACGAAACAAAGAAGAAAGAGGATGCAGAGAACAAAATTCGGGTGATAGAGGAACAAATAAAGAACTTAAATAATTAATTCCATTAAAATGACTGAAAAACCAAGGAGAATCAACGTAATAAAAGCAGATTTTACGAGTCCATTTTATAAATTTCACATCACGAACATCAGAAGAAAGGTATTTGTTGAGGAACAAGGCGTAGCAAGAGAGGAAGAATTCGACCAATTTGAAGATGAATCACAGCATTTCTTGGTTATGTTCGGTTATTCTAAAGCTGGTACGGCCAGATGGCGTACAACTGGCGACGGAATTAAATTAGAAAGGTTCGCAGTTCTACCAAAGCACCGCAATTCTGGTGTTGGCTCGGCCTTAGTTAAGGCAGTATTGTTCGATGTTATGGATAAAGGCAAGAAAATCTATCTTCATGCCCAATTAAGAGCTATTCCTTTATACGAGCGCAATGGTTTTGTGAAGGAAGGCAATATGTTTTCGGAATGCAATATAGATCATTTCAAGATGGTTTATAAACCTTCTTAATCATATCCTGAAATCTTGTAGATCAAATATCCCGTTACCTCGTGGATTAATACTGTCCAGCCCTGAAATGCATCTACGTTGGGTATAAATAGGAAATCCAGGTCCCATTTCCTTGGTCCTCCGCTGAAACGGTCTGTAGAAAAGGGCGTAACTTCTATTCCTGCCTGTTTAAAACATCCAATCCCTCGTCTCATATGAAATGCTGACGTGATTAATAAACATCTTGCATTCGGCAGTTCCTTTTTAAGCATCAAGCTTGTGAACAAGGCGTTCTCTCTGGTGTTTTTCGACTCCGATTCCAATATGATATCCTCTTCTGGTATGTTTAATGTCAACAAGTATCGCTTTAATATCGGTGCTTCCTTTATCTCTGGGTACGAAATGCTGCCAGACCCACTTGTAATCAATATTTTCCTGATTTTCTTGTCTTTATAAAGCTGCACTGCTTGCAATATCCTGTCCGTTCCCTTAGAAAATTGGATCCTATCCAGTTGTGAATCAAACAAAATCATTCCTCCAAGAACGATTCCAACGTCATAGACACCTGTAACATCACTTTCCTTGACTGCCTTCACTTCCCAAAGCCGCATTGCGTTGTCTAACAAGAACGAATTGGAGAAAACCAGCAACAAAACCAATCCTACAAACAACAATTTCCGTTTTCTTCGCATGTCTTTCGATAAAAGTGCCAACAGCATCAATACTGCAATCCACACGATAGGCATAATTAGGAACGCCAATATTTTCGAGAACCAAAAAAACATACTTTTTCGCTATTTTATCGATGCAAGTTTAATCATTCTTAACAACAACCCATCAATAACATCAATAAAAAGAACCAACCCCAATATATCCCTCGTTTTTCTGCATCAATTCAGCTTTTTCCTCATGCAAACACTGTTCTCCATCTCCATATATTGCCCATAGTTCGTTATCACTTCATACCCGCTCTTCATATAGAGCCCGATAGCCTCCATTTGTCGTTTCCCCGTCTCCAAAACACTGTATTTATAGTCATTTTCGTAGGCCCAGTTCTCCAATTCCTGCAATATTTTCCTCGCTATTCCCTGCTTCCGAAACAATTCTTTCACATACATCCGCTTTATCTCCACCGATTCGTCATCAAACTTCTTGAAAGAACCACAACCTACCGCCATATCCTCTACATAATACACCAAAGCATGCTTTATTGAATGGAGACCGTTATATTGGGCATAATACGCATGGTCATCGCCATCAAAAACAGCCAATTCCCTGTCCAAATGCTTCACCAATTGCCGGAAATCCTCATTTCCCGAATCCGTCCTAATTATCTTCGATTGCGCATCCCACATAATCTTTTGTCATTCATCATTTCTTTTCAACTGATTTAATATTGAATCCTATTTTGCCTCTCCATCTGCTGGCTGGTCATAGTTTTCTGGCACCGGTTCCCACAGTTCTATCTTGTTTCCTTCAGCATCCAGAATATGCACGAATTTCCCGAAGTCGTAACTCACTATTTCATCCAAAATAGTCACTCCTTCTTTCCGCAGTTCTGCTACCAAAGACTCCAGATCGGCTACACGATAGTTGATCATGAATTCTCTTTCCGATGGCTTGAAGTAATCCGTGGTTTCCTTGAATGGACACCAAACCGTTGTGCCCTTTTTGCTGGCATCATCGCCTTCTCGCCACTCAAAACTCACCCCATATTGATCCACCGGCAATCCTAAATGTGCCGCATACCATTCTTTCATCTTGTTTGGGTCCTTGCATTTGAACAAAATGCCCCCTATGCCCGTTACTTTCTTCATGATTTTATACTGTTTTAATACTTATTTCACGTCGCTCATCGAACTTCGGCCTTCATTTCCCCAAGCGGTGAAGATTTTCTGGTTTTTCGAGGTCGAGTTATATATTTTCACCTGAACCGTGCTGTCATTCTTCCAAATATAGTCAGCATTATCAAAATCCTCATCAGAAATTAACGTTGCACTATGATAATTCAGGCTATCCTTTTCCTGTCTATAATAGATGGCCTTGTAGCCATTGCCCATAAAGTCGGTTCTGATTACCTGCACATCATAAGCCTTGTGCCCTGCCGATTTTTCTTCAGGCTCCTTGCCATTTCTGGTGTCCAGAATCTTCATCGTTCCCGATTTTGTTTCTACCTTTTTTGTGCAGGCAAACACTGCCAACATCGTGCAGAATAAGACCATGCCCAAGATGTTTTTTGTCTTCATGTTGCTGGATTTTTAGATTTATTGATAATTATTTTTAATGATTATGCTAAAACTTTTCAACTATTTTCGCTGCAAATATAAGAAATTATTTGAAATAAAAGCCTCGGTTTTGAATTTTCTTTTTGTTCCAAGAAGCCCATGAACAAAGGTCATGACGTTCGATTTGGTTAATCAGATTATTTTTAATGGTAGGAAAAATATCCTTAAAAATAATATAAATCCATAAACAGTTATTTTTAATTATTTTCAATAAATGACGAATATATTTGGATGGCATTATAAAATTTCCATATCTTTGCCGCCTCAATATGAAACGAAAGTTTCCAGCCTTTTTTTAAAAAATAATCAAAAACTTTAAAAAATAAAATTATGGAATTCATTTTTAATGATACACCAGAAACAGTAGGCCCTCAACTTGCATTCATCAAAACCATTACCGATGCCGACGGACCTACAGGCGAAATGCACGCCATGATGACCAACAAAGGAATCGTTTTGGCCGACTTGATTACCGATTGTCTTACCTGCGCTGGCTATAAAATTACTTATAACAGCAATGAAGGCATAGGAAAGGGTAAAGTTAATGATGCCAAGAAACTTAAAAAGTCCGTCAGCAAACATGCCCGTGGAATTGGGCAAAATGGCAAGTCCGTTTTAGCGGAGGTAAGCACCTTGGGCGACTATGGTTTCGATATAGAATTCGGTACCACCATTAAAATTCCCAATAAGCCGCTGCCGTTAAAGAACCTGATGTATGCCATCAAAACCAAAGTGAACAGTTTCACCACTCCTCCATGCCCCTTGACTCCTTATCTTACCCTCAAAGGCATTGTTCCGAACGATGACGTGGCTACCATGGCCTTGGTCATCACGCTTCGTGCCGATGCTGCCAATCTTCGCCAAGCAAACAAGGGAATTACCAATACCATAGCCGTAGAAATGGAACCGGCAGAGATTGCCCTGCGTGAATTTGCCAACGTAATCAAAGAAATTTATGGCGAAGACCCTGCTGCCGCTGCCAAATATCATTTTCAAACAAGAAATACCTCTACGGTATTGAAAAATCAGCTTACAAAGATTCTTCCTACCGACTTCAAGACCATTGCCAAAATTGCAAGACTCACCAAGATTTATAATAACACCACAGAAGACCTATGGGTGAGGAAAGGAAAGAAACGAACAGGCAGTTATCTGTTATTGAAAGCAAAAGGGGAACTGCTGATAAAACATGGCTATGGAACCTGCACCATAGAAAATCCTTCAGATAAAATTCCTGCAGAAGTTTCTGCCACCATCAATAAAAAAGTAAAACCTGCCTAATCGTTAAGTGCATCTTTATCAATTTGTTCTTGATATTTCGATGAGGTATCTAAATATCAAGAACAACATTTAAGGAATTTTGAACAAAAAACCACATTTTCAAGACCAAAAATCGGAGTTTTTTATGGATGAAAAACTTATTTCATCCATAAAAAACTCTGTTTCATCCATAAAAAACTCTGTTTCATCCATAAAAAACTCTGTTTCATCCATAAAAAACTCCGTTTCATCCATAAAAAACTCTGTTTCATCCATAAAAAACTCCGTTTCATTCATAAAAAGATGTTGTTTTTTGCCATCAATACCATTAATTTCTTATTGAATATCAAGGCTGAATATTTGGAAATTATTATTGTTAATGAATAAGTTAAGTGAAAATATTTTAATGAACAAATGGCTGTTTAAAAGTTTAATCTTGTTTGAATACACCCATTGTTTGAGCTCCGGTAAATTAGCTAACTTTGCCGCCCTATCACACCAATAAATAATGATATACATTACCCGAAAGGAAACATTCAGCGCAGCCCATAAACTCGAACGGACAGACTGGACAGAAGCGCATAACATGGAAGTGTTCGGCAAATGCTCCAACCCCAACTGGCATGGGCATAATTACATATTGCATGTAACCGTAAAAGGCGAAGTGAACCCCGAAACGGGATTCGTAATCAACCTGTCTCATGTAAGCGAAATCCTAAAAAGCAAGGTTCTAGCCAAAGTGGACCATAAAAACCTGAATATGGATGTAGATTTCATGCTCGGAAAACTCCCCTCCACCGAAAATTTGGCCATTTCCATCTGGAATGAGATAAAGGAGGACATCACTGCATTAGGCGGCATCCTTCATTGCATAAAAATTCAGGAAACCGACAAGAATTTCGTCGAATATTACGGATAATAAATCATGACAAAAGAAGAAATGGACATGGCAGAAGAAAATCACATGGACGGATATACCAAAGTGGACCATTATAACCCAAAGCTGGTGGCCTCTTTAGCCGATAAATACCGGATGATATTAGAGGAGATCGGCGAAGACCCAAATCGCGAAGGATTAATCAAGACTCCAGAGCGGGTAGCGAAGGCAATGCAGTTCTTGACGCATGGCTACGACCTCGATCCTGCAGGAATACTCAAAAGTGCCATGTTTGCAGAGCAATATAACCAGATGGTGCTCATCAAAGACATAGAGGTGTATTCCATGTGCGAGCATCACATGCTTCCTTTCTTTGGCAAGGCCCATGTGGCATACATTCCGAACGGGTGTATAGTAGGTTTGAGCAAAATACCACGTGTGGTAGATGCCTTTGCACGCAGGTTGCAGGTTCAGGAACGCCTTACCACCGACATATTAAACTGTATTCAGGATACTTTAAAGCCTATCGGCGTGGCAGTGGTGATAGAGGCGAAACACATGTGCATGGTGATGCGGGGGATACAAAAGCAGAACTCGGTAGCCACCACATCGGCCTTTACAGGTGAGTTCATGACCGACGAAAAGACCCGAAAGGAGTTCATTCAGTTGATTTCTGCCAAATTGACATAACATAAAGATAATATAATTTTGGCATTCGTTTTGACGTTATCAGGAAACTAAATCATTAAATAATATATGGAAAATACAAATTATAATCCACAAATCATCGGCAGCCAAGATGTGGCTGGCGACAAGACAAAAACCTTTATTGCCAGTGTTTTCTCCTGGATGGGAGTAGCGTTGGCCATTACAGCAGTAGTTTCTTATCTTTTCGGCACCAATCCTTCCTATATGAGGATGCTGGTAAACACCGAAACAGGCGGTTTGAGCGGCTTGGGATACATTACCATGTTTGCACCCATAGGTTTCGTGCTGGCCATGTCCTTGGGCTGGACAAGATGGTCATCATCCGTCATTTTAATACTCTTTTTAGCTTATGCAGTGGTTATGGGCATGAGTTTAAGTTTCATTTTTCTCATGTACACAGACGCCGCCATCTTCGGAACATTCTTCACCACCGCAGCCATGTTCGGCGTGATGTCTCTCTTAGGTTATACCACCAAAACTGACCTCACAAAACTCGGAAGTTTATTGATAATGGCCTTGATCGGAATCGTTATCGCCTCCATAGTAAACATGTTCCTCCGAAGCGACGGCATGAGCTACATGATAAGTTTCATCGGCGTCATCGTTTTCACCGGACTCACCGCCTACGATGTACAAAAACTCAAAAGAATAGGCGAAGGCGTAGAATATGGCACCGACACCACCGCAAAACTATCCATGATGGGCGCCTTAAACCTCTATCTCGACTTCATCAATCTCTTTCTTTTCCTCCTTCGTTTGTTCGGCGGCAGAAGAAGCTAAACATTGAATATAACACTAAACAAAAAAGCCTGCACCATGCAGGCTTTTTTGTTTTAAAACACAATTGTCATCAATATAAATAGGACTACTTGGGGGCGTCCCCAGCAGCAGCCTTAAGGGAAAGGGCTGCTGCAAGGGGTCGGGGTGTTTCGTGGGTTCGCTGCGCTCCGTTTTTGCCGCCAACACACAAGCTCGCCAAAGGCAAAGAACCGCCTTCGGCGCCCCTACACTCCATCGCCCAAGTTCACTGCCCAGCTTCACCACACATTTGCAGAAAATACACTACCCAAGTCCAATTCATCAACTCTGACATAGAATTACCAATTTTTGGGAATTATTTAACTCAAACTGATAAATATGGAGCCTAAAAGGACTTCGGGTTTTACTAAGGGCAGTTACGGTTTTGCCAAAACCGTAACTGGTTTTAACAAAACCGTAACTACTTTTGTCAAAACCGCAACTGCTTTTGACAAAATTACAACTCCTATCGGCAAAACCGCAACTGTCTTTGCCAAAAACTAAACACCTTTTATCAAAACCAGAACTCCTTTTATTAAAAACTAAACCCCTTTTGGCATGCTTTGAAGATATTTAAAAGTAACTGTACCTTATATTATAGATAACCGTGCGTAAATTTTATTGGAGGATTTTACTTAATTTCGCCGCCACACAATTTTTATTAAACCAAAAACATTAGAAAATGAAAAAAGCATACGTATTTCCAGGACAAGGCTCCCAGTTTCCAGGCATGGGCAAAGAACTTTATGAATCCGACACGTTGGCCAAAGAATTATTCGAGAAAGCCAATGAAATCATCGGTTTCCGCATATCCGATGTCATGTTCAGCGGCACCGAAGAAGACCTCCGCCAAACAAAAGTAACCCAACCCGCCATTTTCATCCACTCCGTCATATTAGCCATGGTGAACGAGGATAAATTCACCCCCGACATGGTGGCAGGGCATTCCTTAGGCGAGTTTTCGTCGTTGGTGGCAAACAAGGCCTTGTCGTTTGATGACGGACTTAAACTCGTCATCCAGCGGGCCAATGCCATGCAGAAAGCCTGCGAAATGGTGCCGTCCACCATGGCTGCCATCTTAATGCTTGATGATGCCATAGTTCGAGAAATATGCCTTTCCATCACTAACGACGGCGAGATAGTGGTGCCAGCCAACTATAATTGCCCTGGCCAATTGGTCATCTCCGGCTCCATCGAAGGCATTGCCACTGCCTGCAAAAAGATGACCGAAGCAGGCGCAAAACGGGCGTTGCCTCTTAGTGTCGGTGGTGCTTTCCATTCACCATTCATGGAGCCAGCACGGGTAGAATTGGCCGCCGCCATAAACGCCACCCATTTCAATACCCCCATTTGCCCGGTTTATCAAAACATTAATGCCCAAGCGGTTACCAATCCTGACGAAATCAAACAAAACCTCATAGCCCAATTGACAGCCCCGGTTTTATGGACTCAAACCGTTGAAAACATGATAAATGATGGAGCAGGCATGTTTATAGAAGTCGGCCCGGGCAAGGTGCTGCAGGGTTTGGTTAAAAAGATTAACAAAGAATTAATCGTAGAAAGCATCTGACTAATATAATTTTCCTTAATTTTGCATCACTAAAATAAAATATAAACAATTAAAAAATTAAAATTATGCATTCACAATCATTAATTCACATCACTATCTGCATCGAACTGTTTCTGTTCTTATGCGGATTAAACTTCTTGGCTAAGATAAAAAGAGATTCATTAGGCAGGATTTACCAAATTCTCACTTGTCTTATCTTGACAATCGTTACACTGGTTTTGGTGTGCACACTTTGGTCCGGATTTTCCAGAATGTGTTGTCATAAAGGCAAAGGCGAATGCAAAGAAATGGAAATGGAAAAATGCATGGATGGCGACATGAAGCATTGCAAAATGATGATGATGCATAAAAGCGATTGTGAAGAAATGTCTGGTTGCGATATGATGAAAAAAGGTGAAAGCGAAGAAATGGAAGGCGCTTGTCCTTACGACAAAAACGGAAAATGCATTGGCGACGAAAAGAAATGCAAAGAGATGAAAAGCGAAGGCTGTAAGGACATGAAAATGGAAGGCTGTAGCGGCATGAAAGGTGGTGCTTCTTCAAAATCGAGCGCAGACTCTGTAAAAAAATCAAAATAAATTAAGGTTTTATAATGATATATAACAGCCCGGGATTCATTTCCTGGGCTGTTGTCGTTATAAAGCTGATATATATGGGATGAATTCAAGAAAATATTTGTTTTTTCTTTTAAAAGTTTGGTTCATTTAAATTATTTTATTTGTAATTTTGCCCACGATAAATTATACATGAATATAGATTATTTGCTTTTAATGAAATCAGAGTTGAGCATTACGCTTCTGATTTTTATTTTACTCATACTAAAAATCAAGGGTAGCGGTAACAATTCGTCTATTTTTAATTTGATAAATGTCTTTTTGCTTATCAATTTCGTTATCGGCTTTTTCTTCAACAAGGAAGGTATTCTGTTTGATGGCATGATGAAGAGCACAAGCCTAATTTCATTGGAAAAAAACATTTTGAACTTTGGTGTTTTGATTATTTCCATGCAGGCATATACTTGGTTGAAGGACCACAAGCATTTGATAGAATTTTATTTACTGTTGCTTTCAACTCTGTTAGGAATGTTCTTTATGATTTCGAGTACCAACTTTTTGTTGTTTTACCTTGGCTTGGAATTGTCTACTATCCCATTAGCAGCTTTATCTAACTTTGATTTGGAGAAAAGAAAATCGTCAGAGGCTGCATTTAAATTGATAATTTCATCAGCCTTTTCATCGGCAATTCTACTGTTTGGCATTTCGATGCTTTACGGCACAACAGGAACCATGAGTTTTATAGAAATGCCAAAATATTTGACAGGAAGCAATTTACAAATCTTTTCATTGATAGTTATTTTTTCAGGTTTCGCCTTTAAACTTTCTGCAGTACCTTTTCATTTATGGACAGCTGATGTTTACGAAGGATCACCTGTAGCTGTAACTTCCTATCTTTCAGTAATTTCAAAAGGAGCCATAGTTTTCATCTTTATTTCCACATTATATCTCGTATTTCAAAGCATGTTCAAAGTATGGTATAATATTCTATTCTTGTCATCTGTATTCACCATTGTCATAGGAAATTTGTTTGCCGTAAGACAAAATAACATCAAGAGGTTTCTTGCCTTCTCTACCATTACTCAAGCAGGGTATATTTTACTTGGTGTATCTGGAAATTCTCAAATGGGAACTGCATCATCAGTATTTTTTATATTGGTTTATATTTGTTCAAACTTAGGAGCCTTTGGTGTAATATCCCTGGTATCAGCTTTAACAGGGAAAGAAAACATTGATGATTACAAAGGGTTTTATAAAAAAAATCCTTTGTTAAGTTTGACTATAACCATTTCTCTTTTTTCATTGGCTGGCATTCCTCCAACAGCGGGATTCTTTGGAAAATTCTTCCTTATAAGTGCTGGTGCCGTTTCAGGAAATTATCTTTTCATCTCAATAGCTGCATTGAATATGGTAATATCGTTATATTATTATTTAAGAGTTGTTAAGGCAATATTCATGGATCAAAATGAAAATCCGATTGAGAGATTGTCATCTCCGTTGTCTATGAAGTTAGCATTGATAATTTGTGTGTCCGGTATTGTATTAATCGGATTGTTCAGTAATGTTTTCGGATACATTTATTCATTAAGTATTACAATTTAATGGCATTAACAAAACTGCATATACACGAAGAAATCGAAGGAGTTAAATGTTCGGTCGTTGAAAAGAATTGCTCCAAAGAACGAGTCGATTTTTTAAAAAGGTTATTGGAATATAATGGATTTGAAGTAAAATTTGCAATAACACCGAACAAGGTAGCTCCAAAACCTATTGATCCAAACGCTCCGATTGCTGAAGCCACTCCTATTATTGAAAATTATACCATTGGTGTAACTGATATTGTGTTCAATCCTGTGCATGCCCTTTATTCAAGGTTGTTAAAAACTCCCAACGGACATGTTATAACAGCAGCTTATTGGCAACAGAGGGAAGAAATATCCCATGATGAAATTCCTTATTACGAAAGAAGGTAATTCCAACAAAAAATCGTTTTAATTTTAGTATGATCAATTTTTTTTATAAAATATACGGTATTATTATATTGTGTTTTTTGATGGTTAATTCTCAAGCACAATCAACCAAAATTCTTACCCTTGATGATGCTGTCAAAATAGGTATTGAAAACAGTAAACAACTAAAACTTTCCTTGAGTAAGGCAAGTCTTGCCGATGAAAGGTATCAGGATTATGAATCTACAGTTTTTCCTTCGATTAAAGCAAGTGCGGGATATACTCGTTTAAGCCCTATTGATCCCTTTTCTTTCCTTATGCCTGGGGCAAAGGAGCCGATAACATTATTCCCAGTATTTTTAAATTCATATACTTCACAACTTTCTATTTATGAGCCTTTTTACAATGGTTTAAGGGCCAAATATACTTTTCAATCGCAGAAATTCTTGCTGCTAGCTGCTAAGTTTGATGTTGAGAATGATAGGAATGAAGTTGTTTTCAATATAATAAATGCATATTTCAATATTTATAAAATCAGCAAGTCGTTAGCAATCCTTGATAGAAATATAGAGGAGATAAAAGAACATATAAAGGAAACTGAGGACTATGAAAAACAAGGCTTGGCAATACATAATGATGTTTTAAAGGTTCAGTTGCAGCTATCAAATGCTGAGTTTACCAAACTGGATTTACAAACTAGCTATGATGTGGCATCATACAACTATTCTATTCTTTTAGGGCTTGATACCAAAACTAAAATTAGCATTGATACTGCCCAAACATTTTCTGTCAAACAAACCAAAAGCCTAGATGATTACTTAAAGGATGCCATGAACAATAGAAATGACATCAAGGCATTCGACAACAGAAATAAATCTTTTGAAGCGAACGAATTGGTTACTAAAGGTGCTTATTTGCCAACGGTGGGGGTAGGTGGAGATTTTTATTTTTCCAATCCAAACTCAAGAGTCATTCCGCCAAATGATGTGTTTAAGGCTACTTGGGATGCTGGTATATATATCAGCTACGATGTTTCATCATTGTACACAAACAAACATAAAGTTGCTCAATCGAAAATAATAACGGAGCAAAACAAGGATACTTATGATATATTGGTGGATAATATAAAGAGCGAGGTGAATCAGAATTTCATGGCTTATAGAGAGGCCACTCAAAAAATCGAATTGTCGAATAAGACAATTTTACAGGCAGAAGAAAACTATAGAACGATTCATTCAAGATACAGCAATCATATTGCATTGCTTAGCGATGTTTTGGATGCCAACATTTCCTTGCTTCAAGCCAAGATGAATTTGGAATTGGCTAATGCTGATTCTGAAATTGCCTATTATAAATTGATGAAATCTACAGGAAATACAAAATAGAATAAATATATGGAACAGGAAACTCCGAAGAAAAAGAAGAAGAATATATTCCCGATTATCTTGATAGTGATTGTGCTGGTAGCGGCGTTTTTCGGTACGCAAAAGTATTTGTATTTTCAACATCATGAGGATACTGACGATGCACAGATAGAAGGGGATGTAAGCCCTGTTTTACCAAGAGTACCAGGATATGTGACGAAATTGAACATCACGGATAATGTGAAGGTGAACAAAGGAGATACGTTAGTGAAATTGGATGACAAGGATTTCATCATCAAGGTGAACCAGGCAGAGGCAGCTTTAGAAAATGCAATGGCAAATGTGGAGGTAATCAAAGCCAATACTACTGCAGCGAATGCAAACTTTGAAACTTCGAAGGCTAACTATGATGCTGCCAAAATTAAGGTTTGGAAAGCTACCCAGGATTATAACCGCTATGAAAAATTATTGGCTGACAAGGCGGTGACGCAACAGCAGTATGATGGCATCAAGTCGGAATATGAAACTGCAAACGCGCAGCTTGAAGTGGCGAAAAAACAGATGGATGCTACCAAGCGACAGAATGAAGCCACTGCCGAGCAGATAAAGTATGCGCAGTCGAATGTGACGCAGAAACAGGCTGATTTGGATTATGCAAAACTTCAATTGTCTTATACCGTTTTGCTTGCTCCGGTGAGTGGCACGGTGTCGAAGAAAAATGTGGAAGTGGGGCAATTTGTTCAGGCGGGACAGTCTTTGTTTGCCATTGTTTTGGATACGGAAGTGTGGGTGATTGCAAATTTCAAGGAGACCCAACTGGAGAAGATGAAGGAAGGCCAAACGGTGGATATCAAGGTGGATGCATACAAGAATTTGAAGGTGCAGGGGGTGCTGAATTCGTTTTCGGCGGCTACTGGAGCGAGATTTTCATTGCTGCCACCGGACAATGCATCAGGAAATTTCGTTAAAATCGTTCAGCGGGTGCCGGTGAAGATAAAAATCATTGCCGACAAGGAAACTCTGGGGAAACTAAGGCCTGGCATGAGTTTGAGCGTGGTGGTGAACTTCTGATTCAGTCCATTTTCAGCATGGTTTTTCAATTATTTTTAGTGGACTGATTTTAATCAGTGCCTAAAATGACCATCATCATTTCATTGGAAGGGTGTTGCCATTAATTTTGCCTCCGTAAATTAAAATATTGACACAATGAAAGCGAATTTAGGGTATATCGACAGAATGTTGCGAGCCATATTAGGCGGAGCGGTGATGGCAGTTGGAATTTATTTCAGCACTTGGTGGGGGGTAGTGGGAGGCATCGTGTTTTTAACTTCCGTTTTTTCTTTTTGCCCGCTGTATTATATCGGTGGGATGAACAGTGCGAAGGAGCATTACGGTAGGAAATCGCATAAATTTCATGAATTGTAATTAGGATGTTCATCTCGATTATGGGGATGATGTCTGCAGATAAGCGCTACTTTAAGAGGGCAATTTAAGGTTGGTGGCTGATTGATCATTAGTTATTTTGTTTATTTAGTTTCATGATCAAGGACTGATAAGAGTCTTTGGTCATGGAATTTTTATATGCCATGGTGTAAGGTGGTGAAGATAGTGGCTGAATTTTGCAATCGTCAGTCGAAAGTGCGCACTGCCCGTGTTAGCGGCCTCTGGGGCCGCTCCAAAATATAGATAAAGGGGATAAAAACATCGAAATGGATGAAGACCGAGGCGAAGCGGATGGATTTGTTTTGGTGATTTTCAAGGTAATCTTGGTTATTATGGGGCGAAATATTTGTTAATCATTTATTTGGTATAAGTTTTTTATTATCTTTGCTGCCAAGAAATGAAAACTTCATTACGATATTATTCCTCACGCTTCAGCGAAATTCCCGGCAAGGATTTTACTCCAGTATTGGCTGTAAAAATCCTTGAGTTATGGAACTGAAACGGGGCCCTATATATATAACAGTATCGAGTTTTGCTGATGGCGGGTTCATCGGAGGGGTGTTTTTTTGGAAAAAAGGGCTCGTTTCGGCTAAAAATAGGGTTGTTTCGGCTGACCATACGGTTGTATGGCCTTATCATACGGTTGTATCGGCTGCTCATACGGTTGTATGGGCTGACCATACGGTTGTATGGCCTGACCATACAGTTGTATGGCCTGACCATACGGTTGTATGGCCTCACCATACGGTTGTATGGAGTGACCATACGGGTGTATGGAGTGACCATACGGGTGTATTTAACCTAAATGCAATCAAAAAATCAGTAATTAAAGGTCTTGAATCATAAATAAACATTAAATTAAATAATATGGAAAGAGAACGTTGGATGGAAACATCAGAAGACAAGCGGGCTGTTCAGCTCGATAATGTGGCGAATACCATTGACACTTATAAAACGGAATTGGATATTTCGGATGAAGTGGCAGATTATATTAAGAATGCCAATAAAATGTATAAATACGCCCGAAAATACAAGGGTGAGTTTCTCAGTAAATATGAGAGCTGGGTGGAGTTTTTCAATGAGCTGGACAAGGGTATGGTGAGCGATCCGGTGATTATTCCGGGTACTATTGTGTTGGATACCATTCCTACGCTGGTGCCTGGTGGAATCTTCACTTATTTAGGTTCGCAACGGACGATTTGGATGAAACACCCGAATTGGACGGAGGCGATAGGCTACGACATGCACATCCTCGGGCATGGCGTGGTGCCTTATAATCCTTTGACTTATAAGGCTAAATATATCATCGATGTATTGCCGGGCAACATTCATTTCAAGATATTGAATGTGGATGTGAAAAACCATAATCTGTATTGTCGGATTGCTGGCGTTGAGGCATGGACTTTGGTGACGACCATCCTTGGCCCTTCGTTTAATTATCATCGAATATTGGCAGTGGCCAAGCAAGTGGAGAACTTGGAACTGATGCTGAAAGGCTATGTAAATAATGAGGAAATTGGGGTGCCATCAACAAAAACGATTGTATTTCCCGGCTAAGAATTGAATTATTGATAATAAAAAAATATCATGGTAGAAGAATTGAAAAAGAGAACTTTCCCGACCTGCCCCAGTGGCACGTATGTGGGAACCGGCGAAGTGGAAGGCTATTGCATGGTGCTATTGCCCGAGCAGGACACGGTGCATTATCGCCGCAAAGAGGCCTTTGCCCATGCCAACCAATCGGCCATCAAGCAGGCCTTGAAAAGGGCTTTCGATTTGGCCAAGGACAAGGCACCTAATTGTGGAGACTGCATTGCCACCATGTCCATCGTATTATCTGCTCCGAAAGAGGAAAAACCATATACCGAATCGACTCCTGTTTCGGGCTTGCCACAGAGCGCTGCGCACCTGATACCTAAGGACCCGAACGCAAAATACAGGATCGTGGTAGTTTCGGTAACGTGGACGGTAAGATGGGTTTGTTTGGCAGAGGGCAGCATAGAATTTGCTCCCAATGATGCCGTGGTTTCTACCGGTTCGAAGATATATATTGGCAATCAGGCCTTCGATTTTGGAGCGCCACAGCCATCGAAACATAATATTGTCATCAAGGAAGCTAAATATGACCAAGCCGATAACTCACGATTGAAAGTGGAGACATTTCATTCACGATTGGATGAAAAAATCAGGGAAGTGACACAGCAAGTGCAATATCAATTATGGTCGGAGCTGGAAGCGGCAGTGTTGCAATTGCCGCTTTGTCCGCCCGAATGCAGCAACAACGACATGTCGATAACCGTAGGCTACCCAAAACCTTTTTTCGTGAAATACAAGGAAGTGGTGACCCAAAAAGAAGGCACCGCCTATGAAGTGGTAGATGGGACCTATCAGGCAATAAAGAAAATGTTTGACCAGACCTGCTATTATATTACTGGCGAATGGAGTTGGTCTTGCCAGCGCAATTGCGATGTGGTGACAAAAAGGAAATAAGTTCTGATTCTTGATTTAATGGTGAAACCCGGACTGTAATGGTTCGGGTTTTTTTATTGCATGAGTTTAAGAAACCGTAACCATGCATTAAAGTTTTTTTATCTTTGCGCCATGAAATTTATAGAAAAACAAACAGGACTTTTGCTCCTCGAAGATGGAACGGTATTTTATGGTAAAGCCGCAGGAAAAACCGGTACCGCCACTGGCGAAATATGTTTCAACACCGGAATGACGGGGTATCAGGAGATTTTTACTGATCCATCTTATTTCGGACAAACACTCATTGCCACCAATGTTCATATTGGTAATTATGGCATCCATCAAGAAGAAATAGAGTCCGATTCTGTCAAGATTTCTGGCTTGGTCTGTCGTAGTTTCAATATTTCCTATTCACGCAAACAGGCACGCGGTTCCATTCAGGATTATTTCTTGAAGGAAAATATCGTTGCGATATCGGAAATAGACACAAGGGCCGTTGTTCGCCACATTCGCAGTAAGGGAGCGATGAACTGCATCATCTCATCCGAAGTAAATGATGTGGATTTCTTGAGGACTGAACTTAAAAAAGTACCATCGATGGCAGGTTTGGAATTATCATCAAAAGTATCTACCAAAGAAAGCTATTTCCTTGGCAATCCAGAAGCAAAATATAAAGTTGCCGTGTTGGATTTGGGTGTCAAAAAGAATATCCTTCGATGCTTGATAGAACGAGATTGTTACTTGCAGGTATTTCCTTGGGATACGCCATATACTGAACTGAAGAAATGGAATCCGGATGGATTTTTCATTTCTAATGGTCCTGGAGATCCAGGCGTAATGCCAATAGCAGTAAATACGGTGAGTGATATTTTGGAGAGCAATAATCCCATGTTTGGCATTTGCCTAGGTCATCAGATTTTGGCAGAAGCCTGCGGTATCAAGACTTATAAGATGCACAACGGACATAGGGGAATCAATCATCCTGTAAAGAATATAATCACTGGGCATTGCGAAGTGACTTCACAAAATCATGGTTTCGGTGTCAGTCTCGATGATGTAAAGAAATCCTCAAAAGTTGAGTTGACACATATCAATCTTAATGATGATTCAGTAGAAGGCATCAGGGTAATAGGAAAGAGGGCATTCTCGGTACAATATCACCCAGAGTCTTCACCAGGACCACATGATTCACGTTATTTGTTTGATGATTTCATTAAAGTCATCGAAGGCAAATAAACATTATTTACATTTCATTTTCATCAAGGCATCGGCTTCTTTCAAGCCTCTTTGCGATGCTCTCCACCAATCCTTGCATGCCAAGTAAGGCTGTCCACTTTTATCATAGCAGATGCCTCTTTGCAGATAACCCATGGCATTTTCGGGCTTAAGTTTTAAATATGTCTTGAAATCCCTTATGGCGGCTGAATATCCTTTCATCCTCATTCTGGCAATGGCCTTTTGATAGATGGCTTCGGCGAATTCCGGTTTTAATTTCAAGGCTTCTTCAAAATCTTTGATAGCCTTTTCATAATCTGTAGCCTCAATGCGTGCCATACCTCTTTGGTAATAGGCCATTTCAGCATCAGGACGAAGTTGCACACATCTGGAATAATCGTCGATAGCTTCTTTGAAATACTTGAAAGCTACATAAAACTGGGCCCGTATGGTATAGGCAGTATAAAAGTTCGAGTCCAATTCTATCGCTTTGTTAATGTCATCCAATGCTCCTTGTTGGTCATCGAGCCTGAATTTTGCCAAAGCCCTGTGAGCATAGGTTTCGGGATAGGCGGGATATTTTAGAATTACCTTGTCAAATTCCTTAATTGCTCCGGTGAAATTATGCTTCATTAATTTCTTGTTTCCACTCTTAAGGTCTTTTGAACTTTGCGACATGGCGTGACCGGCAAATACGGTCATTAAAAGAAAAGTAAGGTAAATGGTAATTCGTTTCATCGGTGCAAAGATAGATATCGCAATCAAGATTCCTGAAACTTTTGTATTTTTGCGTCATCAAATATCGGGGCTGACAGGAATTGACAGCAAGCGCGATGGGTTGGTAAGCATGCCGAGCGTTGGAAGAAGGACTCGTAAAACTCAACTTTCACAGCCATAACTGGCGAAAACAATTACGCACTAGCTGCTTAAGCAAGGCTTAAGACCCTAGTCACTCCAGAAGGGGTTTTCCTGACGGTCTTTCAATTGGAGTGTCGTAAGTTCGGGATAGTTTCTGCGAGGTCCTGGCGCAGGGGCGAAATAAAGGGAATACGGTTGCAACTGGCTAGAACCAGGCAGGTTGCCTCCCGACAATCAAATTGGTTCTAAGCATGTAGAAAGCTAATTGATTCCTTGTCTGGACGAGGGTTCAAATCCCTCCAGCTCCACGAAATAAAGGCTTAAAGTTTAAATTCTATTAAACTTTGAGCCTTTTTTCTTTTATTTGCATCCGATGAGCAAAACATTTTGTGGATATTGCAAGGCAGAGGATAGTAAGGTTTTATATCCCACCATTGATATTTTCGGCAACCATTTTACGGTTAACCACTGTAATAAATGCCAAGCCTATTTCTTGGCTCCAAGGCCTACCGACAAGCAATTGGCACAGGCCTACGACAGCTCTTACTATGGAGAGAAGGATGAAAAGTTTGAGGGTAGGGTAGAAGGCTTCATCGATTATTTCCGACGAAACAGGGCCAAGAGGCTCCATAAGCATTTGAAGAATGGTGCCAAAGTATTGGATATAGGCTGTGGCAATGGAAAGTTCTTGAAGAGCTTGACTTTATTCGGCAAGTACGAATTGAATGGCATAGAGATGGAAGGCAATTCGGCAAACAGGGCTGCCAAGATAAAGGAGATTAAACTCAAGATTGGAAGCCTGAAGCCGGACGATTTTCAAGCCGAGAGCCTGGATGCGGTTACCTTGTTCCATGTTTTTGAACACTTGACCGAGCCGATGGAGACCTTGGAAATCATCACCAAGATAGTGAAGAAGGATGGCATCGTGATGATGAGTTTTCCGAACATCGACAGCTTTCAGAGCCGCATGTTCAAGGGGAAGTGGCTGCATCTCGATCCTCCGAGGCATCTGTTTTTCTTTTCGCCCAACGATTTCAAGGATTTGATGGAGGTCTTTGGCTTCGAGCTGATCACTGAAAAGCACTGGCTTACCGAGCAAAATCCTTATGGCATGGTGCAAAGCAGCCTGAATCTGATCACCAAAAAGCGGGAGGTACTTTATGAGGCCTTGAAGGGAAATACCGACTATGTTCAAGGCTATTCCAAGGCCAGCATCATGCTGCAGCGCCTCTATTTCATCGGTTCGTTTCCGCTGTTCATCTTCACCGACTGGGTGGCGAGCTGGTTCAAAAAGGGCGCTACGGTAGAGTTTATTTTCAGAAAGAAATAATCCTTCGATTCTTTTTTTGAAGCCTATGGCATGTTCTCGTACCATGTACGTCCCGCTATCCGCTGTAGCCGCTGCATTTTCATTTCCGACACAAGCAGCGGGCTGCCGCTACTATCGGGGCTAGTTTTGACGGCAGGTAGCTTCGAAATGGCCTTAAAAACAAAGGGCGGTACTGTCCGTACCGCCTTTCGAGCATATATTTTTCATTTACGCTATATTGTAGGTGGCGGAATGTCCGCAGTTGGCGTTTCACTCCCTTCACCTGTTGTTTCATCCACTTCAGTTATTTCAGTATCACTGTCCGTAGATACTATTTTTGTCTTGCTTTTAGCCAGTATTTCAACCATTTCAGGATTCTCTCCTAAAGCCATCTTCGTGTTAATGGTCATTATTTTCCCTGCCGTATAGCCGATGCCGGTAATTGTTTTGTCAAGATATCCAACCCTCGTCAACACCAAATTATAAACATCCGTTGGCAACGAATTGTAAG
The DNA here is from genome assembly GCA_903911135.1 of uncultured Bacteroidota bacterium. Taxonomy (GTDB): domain Bacteria; phylum Bacteroidota; class Bacteroidia; order AKYH767-A; family JABDAW01; genus JABDAW01. Next base: position 11,096 of record CAIWCG010000016.1, on the reverse strand, counting down.
TAATAGATCCCTTTTTTCCTCCTATACCTATATGTTGAGTTCCATCAGATGCAACCAAAATACCCTTATATCCCACCACATCAGTACCAGTAACCAATTCTTCCACATGCAGCTCAATGCTCTTTTTTCTCGCAGTTACTCCCATCGACTTATAGGCAATCACTATTTGAGTATAAAACATTGCATTCGCTTCTTTGTAGCCAAAAACAAAATTCTTTATGGAAGGAAAATTAAGATTGGTAAGTTTCTGACACTCCAACCCAATCTGAACATTTGCCGCCTCCCTGATAACCTCCCCATTTCCCCATCCAGGTACTGCCGTATTATAGCTATTTATGGCAGTCGAATATCCCGTATCCATAAGTGGTGTCACAGGATAAAACTTCAACACCATATCCGCCACACACGCATGAAACACATTGCTCACCACCATATTCCTGTCATAAATGTCTCCCGCTGCTCCCGACGTCAGGTCAGTAAGCGTAAAGCTTATCTGCCCCAGTTTTATAGGGTCAGCAGTAGCGGTAGCCTTGAAATACTCTATCATCTGGCTTACCAAAATAATTCCCTTACCACCCATTATCAAACAGTTCAAATCCTTCATGGTAGTCAAGCCCTCAAGCACCGTCTTGGCTATCACGTCATAACCCTTTATCAAGGTCACCCTGTTGTTTATCTCCAATCGCTTGGCTATCATCGGCGCATTCAAGGTAAATGCCGTGCTATAAGTCGTCAGCACAGCATCACCTTTAGCCGCCCTTTTCAAAATCTCCAATTTTATTGCATCCATAATCTTGATATTTAATTCGTAAATCCTAATTCCTAATTCTTTTCCCTCTCTGGGGCGCTACAAAACTAAAACTTTTTAATGACAGAAAATGCCCCTCAAATCAATAAAACGCCTATTTAGGGATGCTTTACTGATTTTTAGAATTCCCTACGTTCTGATCTTCCTTTTCTGGGGATAACTAAATGTTATGCTTTTTCGCTTTTTACCTCTTTTTCTCCCTCAAAACCATTTTCACCTCCTCCACTGGTAAAAAATGAGCCTTTTCCATTACCGCATGTTTCACACGTTCCATATACGTAGGCGAAACATCTATTACTGTTCCGTCATGCAACAATAGCACCGCACCTCCGTCAGCATTAGGTATGAATTTAAAGATATGCTTACGTCCCACTATATTAGAATGATGAACCTTCCAAAAATAATTCCCGGGCAGCATGCTCTTTAATTTAGTCAAGGTAATTTTAAATTCTACCGCCTTCTCCACCAAGCCAAGATGCAAGCTGCAATAATTCCCCATCACCGAAACGCTCATGATGTCTTTCAATTGTATCACCACCAAAATCCGTTTCTGCAATTCCTCCAATACTATCGTCCCCTCCTCAAATTCCAATAAGCTGCAATGCCTGTTCTCATCAGACTTCAACACCTCTTTACCTGCCTCCTGATTTCCCTTTTGTTTTGCTTCCTTCACCACAGCATTCCCTTTCTTACCAGCCATTTCTTTAATTCCCCTTTATTTTGGCTATCTTCCCATTGCCTATAAGCTCATTCGATGAATAAACCTTATAGATATACAGTCCTTGGTCTAGCATGCTTTCGTCTAGGGTGTTCGTCCCGTTTATTAAATCATTCCTATCTGTTATCTGTCTTCCAGATATATCCGTTAATACAAAACGATAGGTGCCTTGTGATTTATAATTTATCTTTATGGTAAATTCACCTGTGTTTGGATTTGGAAACAAATTAACATTTGTTTGATTATTATTATTAGAATTTATGCCTTTAACATTATTATAATCTACTAATCTTGAATCATGTCCATCACAATTTGTACAATCAATAACATTGGCAACGAATGTGCCGTCTACCTGATCTATTCTATAACCTTCATCAGGTGTAATTGATACCCCACAAGGAGTTATATCAATTGAACCATGATGACATGCACTGTAGCTTACATTTATTGGGGATGGTTTTATGCTAAAGGAAACAGGGGGAGCATTAGAAAATATATTTGATCCTGACAATAATAAATCAATCATGTTAGTGGTAATTTGTCTAATATTTGTATAATCAGGAGTAATTAAATACGATGGACAGCTAGTAAAAGGATGACCTGATGTTGTATGATCAATTGTTCCACCAATTCCTATATCGCTACACCAAAAATTTGAACTTACATTTATTATTTTACCAGATGAGCAGTTTTTTTGAAAGGCGATAAAAGGACAATATCGAATTTTGTTGGGATCATATGTCGTTTGGTCATAGCCTATTAATTCAGCCCTATAAAATCCCAATCCTGTTACATCGAGTATTGGATCACCACCATTTCCTATAATATGTCCATCATTTGAGTCTGCATTACTAATTATGGTTCCATCATATTCACCTGTGGTAAATGTAAGAACATCATGATAATTGAAATTCGTATTGGATAATAGCGGTGATTGGGGTAATAGAATTTTATGACCGTTAAATCCACCATAACAACCTTCATGATTCCCATATCCACCAATGTCCCAATATGCACCAATACTGCTCAATACAGAATATTTTAACGAAGGATACCACCAATTATTTGTATTTAGTAATGGGTCACATATTGGGTCATCATCCCAGCCTTTATAAACATATGAATTACCATCAGTATTCATGTCGGCTCTACGATGGCAAATCATTTGAGTTTTATCTCCACTATAACGTACTTGCCATCCCATTGCATCACCACTCAAAAATACAGCATCTTTTCCATTATCAACAAACCTATCAAAATTTAGTCTGGCCTTTCTTGTCCAGTATTCACTATGTCCAATAACAATTAGAAGTCTTGCATGTGAAATTTCATTGTAATCATCCATATCCATATCCGAAATTACGCTAATGTTATAATTTAAATATTGAGTTGTGAACCATTGCAAAAAGGATAAATAGTATTTTCTTTGTGACGAGGTGTTTGACGATAATGGTAATGGTCTTAAAAATGAAACCTTAGTTGATGCAATTTGATTAGTTGAATTCTTTTCATATAAGCTTTTACCACCAATGTTACTATAAGCCGCGTCTGTATTTGTTGGAATTACAATTACAATATCTTCCGCATTCATATCTCCTTTTATTATTATAGGAATAGTTGTACCTGATAAAAAATATAACCCACTCTTTAATGTAAAGTATGAAGGTATCGTCCAATGTACTGTATTTGCAGTATACCCGAAACCATCTTCCCAAGGATTTGATAAATTAATTGTATTTTGTATTGGAATATTTAATGTAGGTAGTGTAATGCCCATATCACCCCCATTCACATCATTTAAACCCAGATTAGCGTCAAAAGCAATCCCAACCTCACTATTTAGAAAAAAAGTTACTTCATCATTATTTCGGTATGATAATTTATTAGTATATCCAGAAAACACATATTGTGCAATACTCAACTTTATGAAAAAGCTTAAAATAATATTAATTGTTATTTTCATTATTTAAACTTTATTTACTTTCAATACAAAATAATTATTAAAAACAAATTATATCTCCTGAAATCTTGACATTTGGATGATTTATGGCATGATAATCTGTGTGCTTGGCATCAATATGATTATAAATGGCATGAACTATCCCATCCTTGACGATAACATTTAATTGACCAGATAAAGAAATATAATTTGAATAAGCATCTGCACCTCCAATATATAAATCAATATAAGCCTGACCAGGGGATAATGTTGAATTATTTGACTGCAAATTATATGTACCGGATACTGATGGCCTCATGTTTCCAGGGAAATAAATATACAAGAATGCATCTATATCATTTAAATTTGGTCCAGATTTATATGCAGCACTTATTACCCAATTTCCACCATTTATTGAGTTACTTACACTTTGAGCTACATAATAATAATAAGTGCTATCAATAGAATAAACAGAAGCATGCTGAACTGATTTTGAAATTGAATTATTATCACCGTCCTTATCAAAGGCTTCAAGATTAAAAGTCAGCTTTTCGAATATCGCGTTTGAATTTATTTGGTAATCTATATTGTTTGATGTTGAGGTAGTTCCATCGGGCAAGGTCCATAAAAAGGAGCTACCATTGGATGAAGTGTTTGTTAAATGAACTATTTCACCAGCTATATATTCATTTTTATCAGTGGTAAACGAGGCACTTGGCTCCTTATCGCAACCCAATATTGATATTACTAAAACAAATCCAATTAGGATAAATTTAATTTTCTTCATAATTATATTTTTAATAGTTAAATTTTTTAATATTGGGTTTTAATTCCCCTTTACTATAGCTATCTTGCCAGTACCGATAAGTTCATTCGATGAATAAACCTTATAGATATATAGCCCTTGGTCCAGCATGCTTTCATCTATGGTGTTGCTGCCATTGATTAAATCATTTCTGTCTGTTATCATCCGCCCAGAAATATCTGTTAATACAAAACGATAAGTACCATTTGTTTGGTTATTAATCGTTAAGGTTATTATTCCATTAGAAGGATTAGGATAAACCTGCAATGAATTTTCTACTGCTGTTTGTTTTGTGGTATTCTTTTTTGGTGGTACTGTGGTTCTTAAGTTAGATGGTCCATCGCCGCTATTATGCGGTGGTGCAACATCACTATGCCCCCATAAGTTACAGCCATTGGTGTTTATTGTGGCATTAAATGTACTACCTACCTTTGCTTCAAAACCAGGCAATAAATCTATTTCATTTGATGCCATCATGTTTACGGTTACTCCATCCTCAATAACAAATCTATCCATGTTACCACCGTCAGCAAATATCTGTAATTGTGGGTCGGCAAATGGCAGAGAACCACTTGGATATAAATTTGGATGATCATATGAAGTAGTATATTTTTGTGGTGTAACTTTCAAATCGTGTTTACCGAAAAAATCTTGGTCATAAATAACATCCCTGTTATATAGTGTTAAATCAACACATCCATGGTCATATTGAGCTTTTACAACTTCTGAGCAGCCTCGAAAGCTTACAGGACCGGATAGAAGATATGTATCATGATAACAACCGTTTTGGTAAATCAAAGGTAATATTGCAGGGTCATATGAATGATTAGCAACTAATTTAATTGCTTGAGTTAATAAAACAGTATAGATATCATTTGGGGCTGAATTAACATCATCCCAAATTTGTAATGGCATCCAAGCAAGCACTTCCCCTTCACCTGTCCAATTTGGGCTGTCATATTCAATATGATGTGCCCCATAACAGTCGGTATGGTAAGTATTATCATCAGTAAATTGGAAATCGGTTCCAAATACAGTATTGTGAATTACGTGATTATATCTGTCCCATATATTATAAGTAAATGTATGACAAAATTTATTCATTTCAGAAATCGAATATAATCCGTTACCGTAAAGCCTGTAAGCAACTATAGGTATTTGAATGTCCCAAGCTCCATGTCTTACATCTTCCCGACAAGGAAGATGAGTGGTTGGAGTACAATTTGGCTCATCTTTATGAAACCATGTATATGAGTGATTTCCTGTATATTCAGTTACCCGATTTTTAAAAAAAGTTACTATTTTTTCAGCAATTGTTGTATAATTACTATGTCCATTTGGGTCAACATTGCCAATATAAAAAAGAGCACATGCAAGTGCGCTATGAAAATTTATTTCAGCTATCTGGGCAATATCTGTATAATCATTATCACTACTTTCCCAATGTTTACTAAAATAGCCATCATCATCATTCCAATAATGTGTAAGGAAATAATCTAAAGTTTCCACCACTCTTCCCTGTAGCCAATTTGCATAATCTCCATATCCTAAAATATTTTGACTTCCAATTTGTGTTGGAATGCCATCTAAAGTAGGTAAATTAGTATTATATAAACTTTGGTTGGATCTAACTAAATGAACAAATTCAGCCATAGGCCGAATTAATTGCCCCCCATATAACAATTGTTCATCATCTGGAATATACCAGATTGGTAAATCATTATACTCTAAGCCTCCTAAGCGACCAAGTTGAAACATATATGAACATTTTATAAATTTTATTAAATATGCCTTATCTAAAGTGGTTTCATACATCCTCAAATACGAAAGGAGTATTTCGTTCCAACTGCTATACCAATTAGTAGGCGTAGAATATTCCGAGGAAGCATAATGTGGTTCTAAACTTTGGTCGTATGTCTCCTTTAGTGGATAACTTTGTCCATCAGCATTATAGACAATTAGAATATGACAAATTGCAAATATTATTATTATTTTCATAATTTATACTATTTAAAAATATAACCAATTTTTATCTGAACATTTTGAAGGATATAATTCTCTTGGTATAGTTTATCAATTAATAATGTTTTTGAGTAATTTAGTTTAACATTTTCCCAATTATTAAGATAATTATTTTTACCATTGATAAATCCCATTAAATTAAAATGTGTTTGTAAACAGAAACTAATTTTACCAAATGCTTTCTTTATACCAACAGGCAATTGGATTAAGAAAAGATTTGAATTATCATAATCATATGAAACATCATTGGGCTGATTACCATTAAAATTGAAATATTCATCATATTCAGTTAAATATTTATAACTATAATAAATATCCAAACCTACAAAAGGTTCAACTAGCCAGTTTGTTGGTTTATTCATAACATTAACAATAAATTCATAATTCAAATAAAAATTTTTTATGCTATGCCAAGCATAATCACCTTGCCCACCTTCAAGCTTATTATAGATATACCCGAAACTTAATGTATTAATATACCCATTTTTCATATAAAATGATAACTGAATGTTGGGATTTAAAAGAAAACTATGCAAAGCATTCTTATATAACAAATCTCCATAACTATTTAGTAATTCAGGATAATGAGTATAATCAGATTTTTGCGTATACCATACTGGGTAATAATCAAAGTTAGGTGTCAAATTAACAGCAACACCTATTGAAACCCCGAAATGATTTTTATTTGTCGTATCATTTTGTGACTTAGTATTACCTGCTAACATTGCAAATAATACTACCATTACTAACTTTTTCATGGATATTAGTTTTTCTTTTCCAATCCCCCAATCCTCTTATTCTGCTCATCCAACTGCTTTTGCAAATTCATAATATAGAGCGTCTGCTCTTCAATTTTTTTCAGGAGTTTCAAATTCATTTCTCCCAAGTCAATTCCATTAGAAGTAATTTCACTTGCTGATGGTATTTCAGGCAAATGATGATTTCCTTCGATGTATTTTCCTAAATCTATGAGTGACTTAAGTTTATAATCCTGGTCAAAAACATAATCAGGCGGAATGGTATTGCTTGGGGCAATAACATGAACTGCTCTTGCATAGACTTCTCCATTCCCTTGTACCAAAAAATTCGTTGTCGAATTTGAAGAATTATCAATTTGCATGGCTGGATCATTATCAGAAGGCACCTTAACTCTTAAGCCGTTATGTTCAGTTCCAGTATTTATATCTAATTTGAAATAGGGTGAAGTTGTTCCTATTCCAACCATACCGTATCCATTAATTATCATATTGGTATATGAAGTTGTAATTATATCACTATCTGTTATTTGTTGTTCGGTATGACTGCTTGTTCCTTTGATATTTACGAATCTTAATCCACCTGCTATATCTCCCATAATTACACTACCACCATTACTACCACCATCAGTATTGGTTATCCATTGTTGGTAAGTACTACTGCTACTGTTATTATCTCTAGCAGCATTAAATCCTATATAGTTTGCAACCCATGATGGGGAATTTAAAAAAGTATTTGCTCCAATATTCACCTTTCCAAGTCCATATCCAATTTGCAAATCGCTTAAAGGGTTTGAATTTCCAATACCAACATATCCAGTTGTTCCATTGCCATTTGATGCCCCAACAAATAAAGTGGGAATATCAGAGTTAAAACCAACCATTAATGTATTGGGCTTGTTGTTATAGAAAAAATGTCCGGTTGGGGTCGTTGGGTCGCCACTTCCAATGATTACTGAATTTGTTCCATCTGCCCCAATATCTAATGGGCTTTGCGTCCTCACATTCCATCCAATAGCAGTTGAATTCCTTCCAAAAGCCAAGGTGCTTGCGGGTAAATTTCCTTTACCAATTGCAATCCCTTTAACCAATCCATATTCATCATTCATTATTTTGCCATAACTTGGCATCATTTGTATGGAACTATCACCAAATGTAATGATACTATCGATAGCCATTATCCTCCCAACCCTTATCGTATCAAACTTGCTTATTCCATGCATTTGAATTTCCCCATTCGCCTTAATCCGCATCCTCTCAATCGTATCCGTCTTAAAGACCAAATCGCTGCTGTCAAGAGTTCCTATGAAACGCGTTGTGTCTATCACATTCCCATGAATAGACCAAAAATCACGCCCTACAAAGCTGTTCAACAATATTGGTGGGCTTTGCATCGTGCAGGCATTCGCATCCGTAGCCAGCACATAATATATCTGATAAGGATAGCAATTAGTCAGGGTTTGGTTGGTGTTTGGTGTAGGCAATGCAAAGACATTCGGTGTGCTCCATTGATAGGTATAGGGTGTCGTTCCACCTGTTACAAGTGCCGTAATGCTTCCGTCATGTGCCGTATCTTCGCTCACATTCGCACCATTCGCATAGACATGAATACTGTCCGTTACTGCCGTAAGTTTTGTCGGTGCAGTAAGCGTGATGGTGTCGGTTTTCGTGCAGCCATTAGCATCCGTAATCGTTACAGAACTTAATCCCGATGAAACCGAATAGTTGTTTTGTGTGGTCGTGCTGTTGCTCCAAGCATAGCTATATGGCGTAACCCCACCACTTGCCGTTAGTTCAATTTCTCCATCATTCACCATGCAACTCACATTATATCCATAACCGTTTACAGGGCTTGAAATGCTGTCTGTTATTATTGTTGGTTCTGTCAGCGTGGTAGTGCTCGTTGCAATACATCCATGAGCATCGGTTATGGTAATACTGTATGTTTCAGCAGTTCCACTCAATTTAGTTCCAGTACTGGCATCGGACCAAAGATAAGAATAGGAAGGTGTACCACCATTTACATCTGTGTTAATGGTAGTACTCCCACCACTGCAAGAAATATCATATCCATTATATTTATCATTTGATAAACTAAGGACTATTTCCGGTGGTTCATTGATGTTGATGCTTGCTGTTGCCGTGCACGAATTCGAATCGGTAACCGTAACATAATAGGTATCCTTTGTTAATAGTGAATCGGTCAGCCCTGTTGCCGAATTCGACCAAATATACGAATAGGAAGCCGTACCTCCTACTACAGTTACCGTAGCTCTACCGTTGTTACCTCCAAAACAGGATACATCCGTAACATTTCCAACAGAAAAGAAGGCCACCAAAACCGCTGGTTGGCTTATGGTTGCCGATGCAGTTTTTGTGCATCCATGTCCATCCGTTACGGTTACCGAATAGGCAGCACCTGAAACACTTAAGTTGATGGCAGTATCCACCGTTTGCGAATTGCTCCACAAGTAGGAATACCCAAGCGTTCCACCCGAAACAATCGCATAAGCATAGCCCGTGTTGCCACCATAACACAATACATTCCTTACCCCCGTGCTGACGGACAATGCCGAAGGTTGGGTAACTGTTACCGATGTGGTGACAGTGCAACTATGGCCATCTGTTACAATTACTGTGTAGGTTCCATATGATAGATTGGTTACCGTATCGGTGGTCTTGGTTGGAGAGGTATTCCATGAATACATATAATGCGGATCGCTAAATTCAACAGTGGCAACGGGAGTTCCACCAGAGGCAACCACTATGGCACTTCCATTATTTCCACCATTGCAGCTCACATCCGTATGAGAAAAGATACTGGCGGTAAGGGCACTCGGCTCTGAAATATCGGCAGAAGAAGTGGCAGTACAACTGTTTGCATCGGTAACGGTTACTACATAATATCCAGTTACTAATTTTGGCAATCCTGATGCCGTATCGGTGGTTTGTCCGCCATTCGACCACAAATAAGAATAGGTACTTGTTCCACCGCTTGGAATAGCCCACGCACTTCCGGTACTTGCACCATGACAATTCACGTTTGAATGTCCTGTTGTTGCAGTAAGTGTAGCAGGTTGGGTAATTGAAATTCCTGTTAAAGTATCCACATTCACCCCACCCGAATCGCTTACCGTAACTGAATACGTTCCGGCAGCAATGCCCGAAACATTTTGTGTCGTGGCACTGTTGCTCCATAGAAAACTGTAGGGAGTAACGCCACCACTCACCGTTAAATTGATGCTGCCATCACTCACACCATGACAACTGATTTGATAACCTCCGCTATAACTGCCTCTTGAATACGAAACACTTAGTGGAGTGCCTTGCCCTTTAGCTGTAGCGAATGCAAGCATCATGGCAACAACTAAGATGAAGGTAAAATGAAAATGGGGGGGGGGTAAAATTTTTCATGTTTTTTAGTTTTGGTTAAACGATAGGTAAAATTCAAGGTGTAAAATTATAAAAAAAACCATTCACTTCCAAATTTTTTCAAAAGATTCTCCAAAAACATGATATCAATCATAAAATATTATGCAAGGTTTTAAACCTCTATGCAAAATATGCCATACTGTGCCCACTCACCAAGGATATTTTATCCTTCCATTTTCAAGCATTCGATTGAATTTGCAATCTATATTTTAATGCCGCCCTCCTCTATTCCGGCATTATAAGAATCAAGTTAAGAAAACAGCTTTTCCCCGAAAGCCTCAAACAAGCAAAGCTGTTTGAGGAGCATAGCGACGAGTTCTTTGCTTGCGGCGTCGGCAAAAGCAGTTTTTAGCGATTCTTATACAGCCTTGATTTTTTGTTTCTTTTGTATCAAGACAAAAGAAAATAGAAAAACCATCTCCCCCATGATTAGCAAACAAAATTATAATGAACTCCCTCCTCTAAATTCCGGCATTATAAGAATCACGTTAAGAAAACAGCTTTTCACAGTAAGCCTTAAACAAGCAAAGCTGTTTGAGGAGCATAGCGACGAGTTCTTTGCTTGCGGCGTCGGCAAAAGATGTTTTAAGTCATTCTTATACAGCCTTGATTTTTTG
>CAIWCG010000015.1 GCA_903911135.1 uncultured Bacteroidota bacterium | reverse complement strand
CGCAACCAGGTTACTTATAAAAAGCTTATTCGAAGCTACCTGCCATCAGAGCATAGCCCCGATAGTAGCGGCAGCCCGCTGCTTGGTATCGGAAATGGGGATGCAGCGGCTACAGCGGATAGCGGGACGCAGATGGGACGAGAAGAGGATATAGGCTCCTTAAAAGAATTAGGAATTAAAAATTAGGAATGAGGAGAGGGAGTGGTGGAATAAAAAAAACCTCCCGAATTGCTCGGGAGGTTTTAACCATGTTTTGGATGGTTGATAGAAAATTACTGAATCACAATTTTTGCCTTATAATCATTGTCGCCAATTTTTAATGCAACCTGATAGACGCTTTGCGCTATTCCGGAGAGGTTGATTTCATGATTGTTTTCTCCTGCTACTGCAGAGCCGATTTCTGATTTTACAGGACGGCCTGCCATATCGAATATCGTTATGGTGTAGTTTTGGTCTGCATTTGCATTGAAGGAAACGGTAAACTTATCATGAGTAGGGTTCGGATATACTTCCATCGCGAAGTTGGAATTGTTTACTTCCACATTGATGACTTGGGCTTTTCTTTCGTTGTCGTCGTCGCCAGAGTCGTCGTCATCGCAACTGGTATTGCAAACTCCAAGATGGTCGTCAGGATGGTTTTGAAGGTGGGCAGGAACGGCGCTTGCACTGATGGAAAGCAATTGGGTATTGGAAGGATTTCCGGGAGGGGCATGGCATAACAGGACTTTGCCTGCATGAGATTTGTCGCGAACATCCTTTACGCAAATGTTTTTTCCAGATGTGGAAGAACATCCATATTCATTGGTGACGGTGGCAGTGTAGGAAGGGCGGCAGTAGGTGGCAGGGGTAAAGGTAGGGTACAGGCAATTGTTGCTGCTCAAACCAGTACCGCTCCAGTTGTGGTTGAAAGTACTTCCGCCTGAACAGGTACCGCTAAGGGTAACAGTTTGAGGACCATATCCGATATAAATTCTGGATGGATCGCCACCTGTATAGGTATTGTTGGATGGGGTTACAGTAATTGTTCTGGTAGGAACTGCACCTATGACGTTAACGGTGGATTGGCAGGAAGAAGAATTTCCTGCGGCATCATAAACGGTTAATGTAACTGTTCGGTTTCCTAATGTGCTGCAACTGAATGTTGATGGAGATACCGTTCTGGAAGCGATAGCGATGTTGTCATAACTTCCATTGTCGACCATAGCTGCTGTGATGGTAGCTGTTCCTCCAGAAAGCGTGATGGTGGTATTCTTGCAAATGGCCACAGGGGCTTGGCTATCGCCGACAACTACTGATTGATAAACTGTGGTTACATTGCCATTCACATCAGTTATAGTCCATGTTACGATAGTAGTTCCAACTGGGAATGCCGTTGAAGGATGGTTGTTGGTGATGGAGGCTATACCGCAATTATCGGAGCAAGTAGGAGGAGCAAGAATAATCGTTGCAAAGGTTGAATTTGCTGCAGGATTTGCGGTAATAGTGGCTGGAGCAGCAACAGTAGGTGCTTGACGGTCTGCAACAACAACGGATTGGGAAGCGGAGGAAGAGTTACCGGAATTATCTGTAGCAGTCCAAACGACTATTGTAGTGCCAACAGGGAATAGGGGAGAAGTTCTGTTTTTGGAAACGGAAGCTACTCCGCAATTATCGGAAACAGTAGGTGCAGTTAGATTAACTGTAGCTGTATTTGTGTTAGCATCTGTATTTACCGAAATGGGTAGGGGATTAATGATAACTGGTTTCGTAATGTCGGAAATTGTGGTAATGACAGTAGTAGCAGAAGCTGTGCACCCTGTTGCATTGGAAACTGTGGCTATATAATTACCCGCAGGAAGATTGGAAACGGTTGCAGATGTACTTACGGGATTCGTATTCCATGAATAGGAGTATGGGGTGGAACCGCCAGAAGCCGTAACAGTTGAGGCTCCATTACTTATTCCTGCACAAGTGACATTGGTTGTAGAGGTAATTGCAGCTGTTGGCTTTGAATTTACGGTAACGGATTGTGATGCGCTTCCCTTGCAGCCATTGGCGTCTGTTACCGTTAAGGAATAGGTGCCTGTAGTAGTTGCATTTACACATGAAGAAGCGCCATATGTTCCCCAGTTATATACTGCATAGGCTGAATTAGAGCATAATGAAACACTTCCTCCTTGACAGAATACGGTCGGACCGCTTGCCGTGATAGAAGGTGTTGGATTATTATTAAAAGTGATGGTTTTTGCAGTTGAAGCTGTACATCCATCAACATCGGTAATGGTAACGGAATATGTGCCTGAAGCAGTGACATTTAAATATTGATTCGTTGAACCTGTACTCCAAATATATTGATCGAAATAACCTGCATTTAAAGTATCCGTAATCCCAGAACACATTATATTACCACTTGATGTAGAGATAAATGCAGTAGGTGAAGGAATTACAGCGATATGCTGTGAAGCCGAGCCGGTACATCCTGCAGAGTTAGTTACCGTTACAACAAAATCACCACTATCAATAACTGTAATCATGGAATTATGGATTCCATTACTCCAATCATAGGAGGAAAATGTTCCTGTAACCGTAAGGATTTCGTTACTGCCAGAACATATGGAGCTTGCAGCTGCGATAATTATGGGTGTTGGGCTATCGATTACATTTGCGGTTGTAGATGCATTTGCAGAACAACCATTTCCATCCGTATAATTATATGAGATAGTATGATTTCCAACTCCTGCTGAATTTGGATTAAATGTTGAGCCTATGACACCTGAACCAATGAATGTTCCGCCAGTAGGTGAAGCATTCAAATTAATTGCAGAATGATTGGAGCAATAATTACCAAGACTTGTTATTGATATAGTTGGAGTTGAATATATCGTAACAGTTTTTGAAGCGGTTGCAACGCAACCATTTATATCGGTTGCAGAAACTATATAGGTTCCAGAAGATGTAAAAGTATTTGATGAGGCGGTTGTATTGTTTCCTCCACTCCAAGCGTAGGTATTTCCACCGCTCGCAGAAAGAGTTACGGAAACACAACCTGCAGAATTTCCAGAAATCGTTGGTGCTGGGACAGGGTTTATCGAAACAATAGAACTTGCAATTGATGAACAGCCATTATTATCTGTTACTAAAACAGAATAGGTTCCTGAAGCAGTAAATGAATTTGTAGCCATTGATGGATCGTTTCCACCATCCCATTGAAAAGTTTCACCACCACTTGCAGTAAGATTAACTATTGAACAACTATTGGTGTTCCCTGAAATAGTTGCAGTAGGTAAAGTATTAGCAGAAACTGAAATTTCAGCTGAACCGGTACATCCATTAGCATCCGTTACAACAATCGAATAGGTGCCGGATGTATTTATAGTAAGTGCTGGATCAGATGAATTGTCATTCCATAAATATGAATCATATCCTGAATTTGTTCTAATATCAACTGAACTTCCTTCGCAAAATGAATTGGCACCTGTAATGGTGAGTGATGGATTCGAATTAATACCAATTGTAATTGAGCCGCAAGTGTTACTTGAGACACATTGCCCTTCTGGTCTTACGTAATATGTTGTAGATGCAGTAGGATGTACATTTATTGAACTTCCTGATCCAATATTTGTTCCACCGCATGACCCTGTAAACCATTGCCAACTATTTGCACTATTCAAATTTCCTGAAGCTATACTGATTGTAGTGGCGTTTCCACTACAAATGGGATTGATTAATGCTGATAGGGTTGGGGCATCTGGAGGAGTGCAGATTTCAATTAGATTTCCAAATTGAGAATTAAAGCCATCCAAGTAATTAAAGTCATACTTTTTTACATAAGTATTTGTTGTAGGGTCAAATTCAATTATGGTACCTGCATTATTTGCTCCACCAAAAGTAGTGGTTCCATAAAGTTTACCATTTTGTGCTTGCATAAGTGAACCATTTGGAAGCGACCCTAAGTCATCAGAAAGATCAATTGCATCTGAATATGAATTGCTCGTCGGGTCGAATTCAAATAGCACACCTAAACCATTTGCGCCACCAGAACTTGTAAATCCATACATCTTGCCATTACTAGTCTGAACCAATGAACCATTTGGATAACTTCCGGTTGCATCAGAAAAATCAACTAAATCGGTGTAGGCGCTAGTTTCCGGATCAAATTGAAAAATGACACCTTCTCCATTAGCTCCACCATAACTCGTCATTCCATAGAACTTTCCATTGCTAGCTTGAATTAAAGAACCATTTGGATAATCACCGGATTCATCAGAGAAATCATAAACAACGGAATAGGTATTTGTTGATGGATTGTATTTAAAAATATTCCCACCATAATTACCACCGCCATAATTATTCATTCCCCATAAGTTACCATCAGTTCCTAAAACCATGGAACCATAAGGATAATCACCAAGATCATCAGACAAATCAACCATATCGACATAAGTGTTTGTTTGAATGTCATATTGAAATATTACGCCTGCAGAATTTGTGCCGCCAAATAAAGTCATGCCATATAATTTTCCATCATTGGCCTGAACTAAAGATCCAAAAGCAAGATCACCTGTTTGATCGTTCAAATCAATTTTATCCGTATAGGTATTTGTTCTTGGATCAATTTGAAACAGAACACCAGTTCCGTAAGCGCCTCCATTATTTGTCAACCCATATAAATTTCCATCGCTGGCTTGCATTAATGAACCATATGGATTGCTTCCATCGCTATAAGAGATTCTTTTTTTATCTGAGAATGTATTTGAAACTGGATCATATTGGAATATAACTGCAGAAAATACATTGCCTGGATGATTAGCCATTCCATAGATATTTCCATCAGGAGTTTGGACCAATGAACCTTGTGGATAATTACCTGTATTGTCATTCAAATCTACCCTCTTGGAATATACATTGTTCATAAAATCATAACTGAATATTGTTCCTTGGTTGCTTGATCCACCTGAATTGGTCATGGAATACAACAGCCCATCTGTTCCTTGAATGAAACTTCCGTAAGGATTGCATCCTTGTAGACTATTTAAATCGATGACGTCCGTATAAGTATCAGTTGAAATGTCGAATTTGAAAATTACACCAAAACCATGACCGCCATTGGTATAGCCCCTAGAATTGGAGCCGCCATAATTGGTCATGCCATATAAGTTTCCATCGGTAGCCTGAAACAATGAACCAGTGGGCCATTTACCCGTCAAACTATCCATATCATACAATTTTGAATAGGTCAAGGAGGCAACATCATATCTGAATAACGTTCCTTGATTTCTTACACCCCCATAAGTTGTCATTCCATAAAGCATATTGTCACTTGCCAGAATCAGAGAACCCATTGGCAGGTCACCGTCCAATTCAGTAAAATCATAAATGTCAGTATAAACATCATTAACAGGATCAAACTTAAAAATCACGCCTGCTGCATTCGCTCCTCCCGAACTTGTCATGCCATAAAGCATTCCATCATTTCCCTGAAGCAGTGTCCCATTCGGATAGCTGCCAATTGCTTCAGACAAATCAACCATAGTGGTGTATTCATTATTCACAGGATCATAGCGAAACAAAACACCTACTCCATTTGCTCCTCCTTGGTTCGTCAAACCATAAAGCATGTTGTCATTAGCCTGTATAAGCGCTCCATTCGGGTCTTGTCCAGTAATGCTCGACAAATTTATCTTGTCAGTATATGCATCACTTACGGGATCGTATTGGAATATTACTCCAAATCCGAATGTACCTCCAGCTGGCGTCATGCCATAAAGACCGCCATCGCTTGCCTTTACAAGATTCAAGCTGATGTAGGCTGAACTTTGCCCGGCAATACCCGGCAAATTAATTTGATTAGTCAGGGTATTGGCACCAGGAGCTATACTGAAAATGGTCCCAAATTGCGTACCCCCTTTTTCTGTTAAACCCCATAATTGGGATTGCCCTTTGGCAATATTCCCAATAGAAAAGAGAATAAACAGGATTGCGATTGTGGTGTTGATTTTAGTCTTCATTTTTTTACTTTTTTTTATTTATTTTATTTTTACTTTGCCTACTCTATGCGGTTTTCAGCGTTCCCGATGATGTTCATTGCAATTATTTTTGTTGCTGTTTTTTCCTTTTTTAATGGCTTACAAAACCTTTAACCATATTCGAAATAAATGAAAAAAGAAGTCCACCCCTGCGAACAAGGCGGACTTCTTTTATTCTGTAAAATAAAGATTGACCTTTTAATATGGGTTGATGATGGGTTCATAATTTTAATAGCCCCCTTTCTACCTTATGAAAAATAAAAAAGTTACAGAATGATTCTCCTGAAGGTCGAAAAATTGTATCCTAAAAATTTATTTAACAAGTAGATAATGTAAGTTGTTTATTTATTTTGAAGCAACAGGCTTCAAATACAATTAATGGTTAATGCAACAATGAATGGATGAACAATTCATCATCGCTGAATTTCAAAGTAGAGTGCATAATTATTATGATTGGATGGATAAAAAATTTTATTGGAAGTGTAACTTTTTAATAAAACCCTTGGTAGAAAGCTTCGAATCAACAAGTCAAACACTCCCATCAGATGAAAGAAATAAGATCAAATTTTATTAAAAACACACCTCCCTATTAATATTTCCATCTGGATTTAGATTATGTAAATAGCTATTCCTTAACACTATACTTATTCCATTATGAACCCATCAAATTTTAAAATAAAGGAAAATAATAAATTATTTTACTGCTTTTTTTTGCTTTGCATTTTCGGAGTACAAAATCTGCAAGGCATTACAACTATTTATACTGGAGCCAATGGCGATTGGACGGGACATATCTGGTCGTTAAGTGGTTCTGGGGCACCACTTTGTTCCGGTACAACATGTTCGCCTGCCTGCAACTTTTCGGGAGTAGCGAATATCAAGCATAAGGTCACAGTAACAGCGTGTTCAGGGCTGCTTACTATTTCCGGTGGAGGGGCAGTAAACTTAACCGGATCAACAAGTAGATTATCGATAACCGGAAATTTAAGTGTAACTGGTGGAAGCACCGTGTTGATTCCTGCCAGTGACACTTTATATGTAAGCGGAAATGTGGATGTAAGTTCTACATCTACGATAACTGTTAATGGATATATAAGCATAGGGGGCAATGTAAATACCAGCGGAAGTTCAAGCATCTGCGGAACCGGAAGTGGAACATATGCTGGCAGCTTGACAGGCCCAATTGGAACCCCAGGTTGGTGCTTTGCATTATCTCCAGTTCCTATTCAGTTAATCAACTTTCATGCAGAATTTTTAAATGATGTAAAGAATGTAAAGACTACATGGGTAACAGCATCAGAAATTAATAATCATTATTTCATGATAGAAAGATCTTTTGATGGTGAAAATTTTGAAGCTGTAGGAAAGGTATTTGGAGCAGGTAACAGCAATCAATATCGTGATTATGATTTCTATGATCAAAAGCCAATAAAAGGAATATCATATTATAGATTGCGACAAGTTGATTATGATGGTCATGCAACTACATACAGCAAGGTTCCAGTAAATTCAAACACTGGATCAAATGCACTATTTGTTGTTTACCCAAATCCCAATAATGGTCGGTTGATCAATTTGATTTTCAGCAATGATAATGCTAACGAAATCATATTTAACCTGTCTGATATTTATGGGAGAATTATCTTCCAGAAATCAATTGTTCCCAAAGATACTGGAACTAATTCTTACCAACTGATTGTTGATGATTTAATCCCGGAAGGAATTTATTTTTTTACAGGATATTTAAATAAAGAATCAATTACGCAGAAGTTCATTGTTAACAATTCCAATTGAAATTTTTCAACGCCTAGATAAAAATTAGAAACCCATCAAAATATCAAATGAAAAAAGCATTACTATTATTCATGATAATTCCTTTCTTTTCTTTTGGACAAGAATGGAGTGCTGGGCTAAAAATCATACCCCAAGAGAATATAAATATTGGCAGTAATGTTGCTACTTCGAATTCCAAATACATATCTTCCATTAGTACAAGTTTTGGATTAAATTATAAGTTTTGTTATAACCTGCGAAGTTATTATAGCCACAACAAGAATAGCTTTTCAATAGAAGCTCTTTATATGAACTCCCATTTATTCTATACACGAAAGGATGTTGAACTTCCGACTACAGATTTTTCGTTTAAATCAATAGAAATTCCATTAATATTTCAATCTAGAAATGATGATTGGGGATTTTATGGAGAGGCCGGACTTGGATACTTTTGCATTTTAAGTAAAGACGTTAGCCCTTCTAATTCCATTCAATTGGCTTTTAATAATAGTAATATTGATGGAATCATTGGTATTGGTTTAGATAATAAATTAAACAAGGGAATTATTCTTACAATAGGTCTTAGAGGGTATTATCCACTTTTCGACATGACCAGCAATCTTTATCATGACAAAAATTATCAATCTACTCATATAGTCAGATTCGGATCCGTTTTGGCTGTGATGTATTACTTTGATTATTTCAATTCGAACATGCACCATTCACGGCACCACTAGGTAATAAATCGGACTCAAATTAATTAAATATAAATCAACCCCAAAAGAAAAGTAATGATAACAAAAAAGCTTCATCCAATATAGTTATTGAATTGTATTCATAACTATTTCGTTCGTATTCTCATTTAAAATATATCAACCCAAACTCTCAAGTAAATTATCCACCTCTTCAGTGTGTAAACTGGAGAGGTGGCTTATGCCACAGTTGATATATTAAACAATGCTTATGCAAGGATTCAGATTCTATGCAAGAGGAATCCGTTTGCGAAAAATAATTCAAATGTTCAAGTAAAATATATAGTTTAACAATTTAAAATCATCAACCATGGTAAACTCATCAATCTTGCCAAACTTGGTAACTGTCGGCTTCATAGTTGTCAGTTTATTTCTGGTGCACTGTGCTCTTTATTACGAGCGATCAGTAAGAAGAAAATATTCTAGGCATATGTGGAGGCATTCACGCCACCATCATTAGAGGAATACATAAACCAGAGCCATAAACAAATCAATAATCGAGTAATTCTTGACGATTGTTGGTTTTAGTAAGTTCGATTTAGTTCGAAACGGGTTGATATTGCATAGACTGAAGAAGTCGTGTGAAAATTAAAATCAACCTAAAATTCGAAGAGGATTCCTTTTGCCTACACGAAATTGACATTTTGTGTTAGGTGAAATTTCTATTGTCAAAAAAATGGATAATCATGCAAAGGAATTTTGTCACCAACAAACATTATTTGTTTATTGCATCGTATATTATTTGCTGGATATCCGTTCTTATATTCATGTTTACAAGTTTCGGATTTTCTGCAATTGGATTTACACGATTGGAAAGAAATATATAGACCAAATTATACTTTGGGTCGACCCAAACACAGGTGCCGGTAAAGCCTGTATGACCATATGTTTCAGAAGAAACACTTTTACAAACGGATCCATTTGTATGATTGAGATTGTCGACTCGATCAAATCCTAAACCCCTTCTATTGGCAGTATTCTTGAATTGTTGTTTAGTAAACTCAACAACAGTGGCTGAATCTAAATATCTCTTGCCTCCATAAGTACCGAAGTTCATTAGCATTTGAAACAATATGGCCATATCGTTTGCATTGCTGAAGAGGCCTGCATGTCCAGAAACACCTCCTAGCATTGCTGCTGCAGGATCATGGACATAACCTTGGAGCAATTGTTTCCTGAATACATTATCCTGTTCCGTTGGAATTATCCGATCTTTTGGGAATCTGTCGAGAGGCTTAAAGCACAGGGTTGATAAAGAAAGTGGCTTATAGAGATAATCATATACCAGAGAATCTAAAGGCCGTTTAGTGATGGTTTCAATAACTCTTTTGGCAATTATCATGGTAAAATCACTGTATAAATATTTACCCCTATCCTTTATTGGCGAGTCTTTGATGATCTTCCACATGTTTTCAGCATAGTCATTTTTCATGTATAATCTATCAGCAACATGTAGGGAATAATCGACCGAAACAGTATCATGAAAAATCTTCTTGTCGAGCACTCCATTCTTAATCAAGTTCTTATAAAATGGTATCCAAGACTGTAAGCCGGCTTGATGAGAAAGCAGTTCTCTCATGCCGATATCCTTCTTGTTGGTCTTCTTCAAGTCAGGCAGATAATCTGAAACTTTCTTGTCAAGGTCAAGGCGTTTTTCTTCATACAGTTTCATTAAAACCATTGTTGTGGCAGCTACTTTGGTTACAGATGCCAAATCATATAGATCATCATTAGTTACCAAAGAACTATCTGAATAGGTCTTCGTTCCGTAGCTTTTATTTAGGATAATTTTACCATCTTTTGCAGCCAACACTTGGCATCCTGGCATGGCTCCCTTTCTGATGCCATTATAAACTATGGAATCGATTTTGGTCAATAAGCGAGTATCAATTTTTAATTCGTCCGATGCTGCATATTGCAACTTTCCTAATGGCTGAATCGGTATTCCACAATTCCGAGGAAAAATATCATTGGGTGATACAGGCAAACACGCATCAGTTCCTATTCCTCCGAACAGCAGTTCGGCCGAATATTGTTTTGCATATTCATGGTCTTCATATGATAGCAAGATGCCTGAAGCCTTGTATGCAGAAGGAATGCGTGTCATGCAATAGGCATTTCCGAACACATCGAGAATAACTTTTGAGTGAAGAGATATGGAGTCGATGATTTCATTTATTTTTTCAGGTATGCCATAGTTTTTGTCTGGATGGATGTTCGTGTTGAAAATGCTGATGATGACCATGTTGTATTTGCGAAGACGTTCCAGTATTGGCTCTATCTTCATTTCTGAAGTAGAATCCCTGCTGCGTAATTTGTAGTAATCGACTTTGGCATAATAGTTAAGATGGTTTTGAAAGACCGAATCCTTATCGTCACCAACGGCAAGGGAAGCGATTTTCAATGTATCGATGGCATCTATCGGTATCAGTTTGTTGGTGTTTTTCAATACGGTTAGAGAAGAGCGAAACAGCCGTCTGTCAAGCATTTGCGCATCAATCGTATTTAGGTCATCTACCAGATTATTTATCTCTATCGGATGATATTCATTTAGTCCCAACCAATATTTTGCCGTCAATATTTTCTTTACTCTTGCATCAATTTCCTCTTGGGTTATTTCTTGTTTTTGCAAGGCTTTCGTAATCTCCACTTCAGCTTTGGCAACATCCTGTGCATCGAGCAAAACATCATTGCCGGCAAGCAACGCCTTTACATCCACCACACCAGGTTTATAAAACTTTGATACCCCTTTCATGTTCAGTGCATCGGTAAAAACCACGCCCTTGAATCCAAGCTTTTCCTTCAGCAAATGAGTGACCACATTCTTGGATAAAGTCGTCGCCATGTTCTTGGCTGTATCATAAGCAGGAATATTCAAATGAGCCACCATAATGCTCCCCAATCCCTCTGAAATCAACTCTTTGAAGGGATACAATTCCACCGAATCCATCTCTTCCTTGGTTTGATTGATGACAGGCAATTCAAGATGCGAATCGGCAGTTGCATCGCCATGGCCGGGGAAATGTTTTGCGGTGGCAAGGATGCCATTATCCTGCAACGCCTTCATGTAAATGATGCTTTTTGTTGCCACTTCAGTCTTGTCTTCACCAAACGAACGGTTGCTGATGACGGGGTTCAGCGGGTTGTTGTTCACATCGGCAACGGGGGCAAAGTTTATATGGATGCCCATCCGCTTGCATTGCCGGGCTATCTCCGTTCCCATCTTATAGATGAGCGAATAATCCTTCATGGCGCCAAGCGTCATCTGCCGAGGAAAACGGATGGTGGAATCGAGACGCATGGCCAGTCCCCATTCGCCGTCTATGGCTATCATCATGGGCGTTTGTGCCAGCGACTGATAGTAATTCGTGAGGTTGGCCTGGCGAACCGGACCGCCCTTCAAGAACATCACCCCCCCGATATTGAAATTGCATATCTCATCGGCTATTTCCTCTTCGTATTTTTTGTTTTTATTCGACTGCACACCGAGCATGAACAGCTGCCCCATGCGCTGATGAGGGTTCAATGAATTGAAAACGCTATCCACCCAATGTTCGGCGTTGGCATTTAGGAAAGGCGGGTCTTTCCGTTGCGAATAACCTTTATTATAACTCAAAAGGAAGGCTAAGAAAAGCAGTGTAATAGTGATATATTGTTTCATGGATATCTTGGCAGGCATTATTTAATCTTATGGATGCAAAGGTATGGAGAAATAGGACTAATTCTCCTCCGAAACAGATTAATTCCTGACAATGCAATGTTGATTAGATTGCTTTTATGATGGCTGGGATGTGTATGAAATTATTGAGGCATTATATTGAAAGAATTCTATATGGTAGATTTAATGTTGTGAGGGGTGTCTTTTAATTTCATGGGTGTATGAGGGCAAGGAAGTGAACTTGAAATGAAGTTTGATTCTATAAGAAAATATTTAAATGGGCTAGAAAGTGGTTTTAAGGGGCAAAACATGCGATTCGGAGGGATAAATTTGCGATTTGAAGGGATAAAAATGCGATTTGAATGGATACAATTGCGGTTTTGATGGATAAGAAAGCGGTTTTAATGGATAAGATTGCGATATGAATGGATATGATTGCGATTTGAATGGATAAGAATGCGGTTTTGATGGATATTATTGCGATATGAATGGTAAAGAAGGCAGTTTAGCGGGATAGGATGGCAATTTGGTGGGGTTTTGAAGGGAAAAGGGGATTAAAAATGCCCAACTCTAAGGACGCGATTGCAAATAGCGACTAGCTTGTTACTGAACATCTCGACCATCTGGTATTATTGCGATATGAATGGTAAAGAAGGCAGTTTAGCGGGATAGGATGGCAATTTGTTGGGTTTTGAAGGTAAAAGGGAATTAAAAATGCCCAGCTCTAAGGACGCGATTGCAAATCGTGTGCAGCGTGTTACTGAACATCTCAATTATCTGTGGATTTGTTTTATTTTTTTGTAATTTTGACGGATGAAAGAAATTATCAAATGGAGTCAACTAAAAATCCATAAAAGAGCAGGGAAAATTAATAAATTATAAAATGGTAAAAGAATGCAAAAGATGTAATGGTACAGGTTCAATAGATTGTGTTAAATGTTATGGTAAATCGGGATGGATTAAAAATGAATTTATTGATTGTGATAGATGCGCTGGTACTCGTGAACAGAAATGCCCAAATTGTTGTGGAACGGGTGAGCTTTATATTCAAGAAGTAGATGATAAAAATGGAAAATAAATTGAAGCCAAAAGCAGGGCATTTAGAAATAATTGGTGAAACTATTGCAAAATTTGAATTGTTTGATAATGGGTGGAATCCCTATTCAAGATTCCTTGATATTGATAAGGTTGATATACTTCTAAGACGAACCTCTGGTGGGGAAATTCATTATAGAGAAGTGCAAGTTAAATATGGAAAACTTCATGACAAATTAAGTAAATGGGAATATGATTATTTTTATGTTACATCTTTTAGATTTTTTAACCCAAAAGAATTTGATAACACTCAAGATAATTTATTTATATTTTATGTGCTCCATCCAGATTCAGGATATAAGGGTGATATTTTTATTTTCCCAATAAAGGACTTTAGAAATTTATTAAAAGAAGCTGTGAAATCAAAACAACATGTAAAACTCTATATGTCCCGTCTGAAAGGTGAAACTGAAAAGTGGATAATCAGGAAATCTACGAATGGAAAAGATTTTAAGAGTGGAATAAATAATATAAATTCAATTGATATATCTAAGTATTATAGAAACTTTCGCTTATTAGATTAGAGTGAATCTTATGCGATTTTTTTCTCTTTTATCGTAGTGTGATAGCAGCCTTTTTCTGGCTGCTGCAACATGACGGTGAGAATTATAGATAGAAATATTTGATTAAAGAAAGGGATTAATAATAGTCAATGTATTTTCTATGACTAAGCCGTGTTGCATGTCTTCGGAGTAGAGGGTTTCGCAGTGGTTTTCGAGGGCGGTGGCTATTATCAAACTGTCCCACCAGCTTAGTTGATATTTTCTGCGAATCTTAATTGCCATTTGTAGAGTTGATGGATGTATATCTACCACATTGAATTCTTCGAGCAGCGCTTGTCCGTGGTCATAGGCTTCTTCATCAGGGAGTTTCAAACTCTTTAAACAGGCATTGATATTTTCTGTTACAACTTGGGTGCTGATGATAATATTCGGTGAAATAAGTTGGACAACCTTTTCCCTTTTTACTAGGTCCATATCAACCAGATAAACGGGGATATTTGAATCGAAAAAGGCGAGTTTATCGTTCATAAAGTTCGTCTCGGTTGAATTTAAAATTGCTCATATCAACGCTGAATTTTGACCAACGGTCTCTGATTGCCTGTCTGTAGGCTTCAATGTCCAAATCTTTTTTATTTTCGATTTCTTCATCTGATGGCAGTACTATAACTTCAAATTTCTCTGATTTAAAATCATCAGGCAGAACTATCCTTAATTCATTGCCTTCTCGCTGTATAATTTTTCTTATCGCATTCATATTTTTTATATTTAATCCGAATGTAAAATTAGCAAAAAGATAATTGATGGATTTGGGATGTGCATTTTTTCTTTCATCATTTTATGATAGCGACCTTTTTGGAGCTGCAATAAAATGATGATTATTGTGATGATGATAAGTGTTGGTCAATTATTTTTATTTGTGGGGAAATTAGTTTTAACGAATTATAAGTTGTAATTTTGTACTCATAAATTAAATAATCATAGCTTATGAAGATAGAGGATATTGGTGTTTTTGGATTGACGGTGAAGGCTTTGTTGGATGCTAATGCGAGTGCTGTGAAGGCTTATAACACTGAACTTGAGGGTACGTGGGAGGTGGATGTTTTTGATGTGCAACTGGAGGCTGTTTTGGCTATCATAGGGACGCATTCGATGATAAAACTGAATGAGGGGGAGACGATTGTTCGGAATGGGCATATGGAGGATGAGCGTTCGATTTTGACTGATTTGGAGTTTAAGATTGAGCGTTGCATAGCGGATGGAACGATTACTGACAGTTTGGGGAGTTTTGGGTTGAAGGCTTTTAGGGACAGCATTAATGTGCATGATATCGGTGCTTTTCATTTGGCTTATGAGGAGACGATTGGGAGGCTTGGTGTGGTGAGCATTGCTGAAGCTTTGGATGCGAGAGGGTTTAGCGGTGCTGATATCGTTTCGATAACTACTGCCCATGATTTGGCTTGGGGGATGAATGCTACGAAGATTTCACTTAAGACTTCGATCAGTAGTTTGAGTGTGGCGAATCAGGCTGTTGTGAAGACTTTTTTGAGGACTTGCCAGCTGGTGATTGATTCGATTCATGCGTATGCGGGAACGACTGGCAATGTGGATTTGGGGAAGCGGTCGACGAAGGTGGCGCTGCTAAAGACGGTGGTGCATACGGTAAGGAAGGTGCCGAGGAAGAGGCATATTGCGGAGAACACGAGCATTTGTTTTAAGGAGCATCCGGTGGCGAGGGATTTGATGGAGTTTACGTTGCTGACGAAAAATGTGGAGGTTTATCTGTGTAGGATGGATACGAAAACGGGGACTTGCAGTGGGGGAATAAAGTTGGTTTATAATGAGATTTTGAGGATAAAGAAGCGGGATGTGCCTGGGACGGGGGATTGCATCATCATCACGAATGGGAGTGGGAAGAAGGTGGTGGTGCTGGCGTATACGGTGAAGGGGTAGGGTATTTAATTTGGAATTAAAAATTAGGAATTAGGAAATCCTCGGTGGAAATACTTTGGATTTTATTGTATGGCTATGGTTGTATTTATTGATTGGGAACATTTTTATTTATTATAAATCGGGAGAGAGGGGATGATTTGATGGGTGAAAAGGGGGCTTTGGGTGAAAGATAAATTCTTATTCTGTATATTTGCCGCAACGGAG
Source organism: uncultured Bacteroidota bacterium (assembly GCA_903911135.1). Classification (GTDB taxonomy): domain Bacteria; phylum Bacteroidota; class Bacteroidia; order AKYH767-A; family JABDAW01; genus JABDAW01. Next base: position 7,543 of record CAIWCG010000015.1, on the reverse strand, counting down.
GACAAAAAAGGAGTTTATTACCATGATAATTTATAACGTGACGATTAATATTGAGCATTCGGTGCATGATGAGTGGCTGCAATGGATGCGGGAGGTACATATACCGGAGGTGATGGAAACGGGTTTCTTTACCGAACACCGGATGCTGAAGGTGCTGGATGAGGAGGATAATGGGGGTGCGACTTATTCGGTTCAATATTATTGCGACAGCATGGAGGATTATCTGCTGTATAAGGAACTTCATGCTCCGGCTCTTCAGGCCAAGTCGTTGGAGAAATATAAGGATAAGTTCATCGGATTCAGAACTTTATTGGAGGTTTTATAAGATTGCATCATGAAGAGAATCGTCGCTTTCATCGTTTTATTTTCCTGTATGGGTACCATGAGTTTTGGTCAGTCGGGACCAAACATGATTTCGAAAATGCTGGATGCTATAAACAGTGTGAAAACCGGGAAATACATTCTTAACAAGATTGAACGCATAGATGGCAAGATGTATACCACCGAGATGATAGTGAAATACCAAAGTTCGCCTCTGAAAGTGTATTCCTACAGCATCAACCCCGACCCAGGAGCGGAGATTTTGTTTGTAAAGGGCAACAACAACAACAATGTGCTGGTTCACCCGAACAAGTTCCCTTATGTAAACCTGAACTTGAGTCCGTTTGGCTCGATACTTCGCAAAAACCAGCATCATACCATCTATGAAATGGGGTTTGGGTATATCGGTTCCATATTGGCACATAATATCTTGGTCAAGGAAAAGGAATTCTATACTAATCTGTCCTTTACCGGAGAAGTGGATTGGAAAGGAAAGAAGTATTACAAGCTGGTGGTGGATAACGTGAATTATGGGTTTGAGGAATACAAGGTTCAATCAGGTGAAACGCTTTACGAAATAGGCATGAAACTGTTCATCAACGACTATAAGATTCTTTGTTTGAACAAGAGCCTGAGCAATTCGGATGACTTAAAACCGGGCCAGATACTGAAGGTTCCGAATACTTATGCCCGCAAAATAGAATTGTACCTGGACAAAAACAATTATTTGCCGGTGGTACAAGTAATTTATGACGAGAATGGATTGTATGCGCAATATGAATTCAGTTCATTGATAGTTAATCCTGATTTCAGCCCAGAAGAATTTACGGCCAAATATAAGGATTACAAGTTTTAATAAGACCTCTTGAAATACACTGTAAAACCCAAGAAATATCTTGGTCAGCACTTCTTGAACGATGAATCCATAGCGGAAACCATTGTGGAGACTTTCATCAACCATAACCCTTGCAGGAATATTCTTGAAGTAGGCCCGGGCATGGGTGTGTTGACAAAATATCTTTTAGCTAAGGAAGATTATAATTTTAAAGTTATAGAGATAGATGCCGAAGCGATAAATTACATCAACGATCATTTTCCTGCATTGAAAGGAAAGATAATTTATGGCGACATTCTGAAGTTCAATCCTGCAGAGCATTTTGATGATAAGTTCTCGATAATAGGCAACTTCCCCTATAATATTTCATCGCAGATATTATTCATGATTCTGGAAAATAAGGAAAGAATTCCATTCACCGTTGGTATGTTTCAAAAGGAGGTGGGAGACCGTATCGCAGCACCTCCTGGGTCAAAAACTTATGGTATTTTAAGTGTATTGATGCAGGCCTATTATGATGTTCGGATGGAAATGATTGTAGAAAAGGAATCTTTTAATCCTCCTCCCCAGGTTCGCTCTGTAGTTTTGAGTTTTACCCGAAAGGTAGATTCTAAGTTAAAATGTGATGAATTGTTTTTCTTCAAGATTGTCAAAATAGCCTTCAATCAAAGAAGAAAGACTTTGAGAAATGCCATCAAAAGCATTATCAATACTACTTCAGATGCAATACCATATTTGGACTTAAGGGCTGAAAGACTTAGCTGGCAAATGTTTGAAGAATTAACATCAGCCATTGAACTACACAATAGAACTTTAGAAAGTAAGACTTAAACCTGCACTTGGAAGTATTGGCAACTGATTGATTCGTTGGTTTAATATTCTGTTATAATAGAATATGTTTTGCCTATCGAAAACATTGACACTGCTTACATTTGCTTCCAGCGTAGAACGTTTTGAAAGTTCCCATTTCTTTTTCACAGTGATATCAAAACGATTATAGGCAGGTAATCTTCCAGCATCCAATCCTGCATAAATAGGAGCCAATTTTCCATTTGTTCTTGTGTAGTTAGTTCCAATGCCTTGCTCAAACGTTAGCTGCTCATAAAAACCTTGGGATTGAGTAAAAGGAAACCCAGAACCATAGTTCCAACGGGCATCAATAGTCCAATCCAATTTCTTTCCAAATGTATATGAACCGACAAGATTTAAGCTATTTGCCCTATCCCACAAAGGAGAATAGGATTGTCTTCCATCATTACGAACATTATAGGCATAATCATAAACCATCCACAAATACAAGTGTTTGTAATCATACTTCAATAGAAAATCCACCCCTCTCGCAACACCATTTTCAAGAATAAAGTCTTTTCTAAGAATATCAGGCTTGCTTGAATTCTCACCATTATCTTCATAAACTTTATATGGATTGATTTCTTCTACTTGAGTAAAATCCTTGATATATCCTTCAATATTCAACTCAAAATGATGAGGTAGATCTACTTCGAACCCAGCAATAGCATGTCGTGCTGTTTGTAATAAAGTAGAAACATTAGAACCATCTGTTTGCTTTTGAATATTGTCGCTACCAGTCAAGAAACCATAAAATAAATTCACAACATCTAATTCGGAGGTTGTACTGACAAGATTTTGAGAATAAAATCCACCTGAGAATTTCAATCGGAACTTATCAGAAACGTTATACTTTAAGCCCAACCTTGGTTCAGGTGATACTTCGCCCAATGAACCATAGAAATTCAAACGGAATCCTGGTTCCATTATTAGATTACCAATAATTTTTTTGTATTTGAAAAAAGCTCCGAATTCCGTTGAATTTCCATCTTCTGTAACTTGGAGATTTATAGGATTCAAGAATTCAAGATTGGTCTTTTTACCGGAAACTTCCAATCCATATTTTAATTCATCCTTATTAAAAAAGTAGGTGAAATTCAATCCGAAATTAAAACTGTTTATTTTACTCGTTCGAGGTTCATTATCAGGTTCGACTATCGAAATACCATAATTACTATAAGCAAATATTCCATCAATGACCACAGAAGAGCCACCTGGAACCAATACGAAGTTTGAACCGAAACCCGTAGCAGTCCATTTCAAGTTATAAAGGCTTGGAAAATCAACCTTGTCAGCAAAATTAAACCCGAAAAAATTAACCTTACTTCCAGAAGAACCTGTCATTGAAATTTTACCATATAAATCTGTAAAATTATACGGCAACCCGGTACTATCTACATACTTGTATAATACTTTTGAAGTTTGTTGGAGATAAGATGTGCGAGCTGAAATAAGAAATGAAGTACTTCCATCACCTTCATTTTCAGCGCGTGAAATTGGGCCTTCAAGAATTACTTTGGATGTAAATGGATTAGTCGCAATTTTGCCAGAATAATGTTTTTTATTGCCATCACGAGTAGTAATGTCCATAACTGAAGAGATCCTACCACCATATTCCGCATTAAAACCGCCGGTAAAAACATCAGCATTTCGAATTATATCGGGGTCGAAAACAGAAAACAAGCCAATAGAATGAAATGGATTAAATATGGTCATCCCATCAAGCAGGACTAAATTTTGAATTGGAGTACCGCCACGGATGTATAGTTGTCCACCTTGATCTCCAGTTGAAATAATACCAGGAATCACTTGAAGATATTGTGCCAAGTCAGGTTCACCACCAACAGAAGGAACCATTTTTAATTCGGTAGGTGTAATTTTTGTTATCCCAATCAATACCTTCTGCTTTTGTTCTTCCTTCTTTGCAGAAATAACAAATTCATTTAAATTTTTTGATCCTTTAGTTATAAATAATTTCTTGTTTAGTATCTCGTCTGCTTTTAAGGTTATTGGAACTAAAAGAGAATCATAACCTAAATATGTTACTAATAAAATGTAATTTCCAGGAGGCACTTGTGAAATATCATATAAGCCCTCAGAACTTGTGGTAGACCCATATGTTGTTCCTTTGAGTATTACATTTGTAAAAGAAATAGGTTCACCATTGTCTTTATCGTACACGAAACCCCGAATTGTAGCAGTCTGCCCAAATATATTACCTGAAAATAGAAAACTTGATAAAACTATAAACACTAAAATATAGATATTTCTTATTTGCATAATTTTTATTTTGGGGGCGAATCTAATGAAATTAAAAGATATTCACGTCTATTTTACCTTTATAATTACATAATTTATTATTCTAATATGTATTAAAAACAGAGAGGCCCCACTTTCGTAGGACCTCTCCTCATCAACCCATCAATCGAAAAAACACATCTTTTAACTTTCAGTAAAATGAACCTGAAAGCGTTGTCAAGTGTTAAAAAACATCATTGACTAATACCATTTTTGTTTTTGGCTGATTGTATGTTACTATTTTATTATTTCTTATTACCTCTTGTTTTGTAAGAGTATACCGCAAAATTACAAAAAAGTTACAACATGAACCAAATTTTATAGGAAATATTTTTCAACAATGTGTATTTTTATGCTCAAAAATAGTGTTGAACTGATTGATTCCCTAGGAATAATCGAACGGTAGGCCATGGTCAAAAAAAATATGTCTTTCAAGCGAAAAACACATTTTATAAGGAAACTATGGTAAGATTTAGGAAAATATAATATCAAAACAAAGATGAATTATATAGTTAAAGATGCTTAACATAATGAAAAAGGATAGGTGAATCCTGTAATATTTCAACACATAATTAGGAATTATCAAACTTTGCAAATTATCTAACCTTTAAAAAAACATTTCTGATTTTCCTAATTTTGACCCATCATAATTAAATATAATGTGGGCAACAACAGCTAGGATAATATTAAGGAATCGTGTTTCCTTGCTTATATTATTAGGTATCCTTACGACATTCATGTTGTTTGAAACAGCCAAAATTCAACTTTCCTATGAATTTGCCAGGGTTTTGCCTGATAATGACCAAGAGTTTCTTGACTACCAAAAGTTTAAACAACAGTTTGGTGAGGATGGTGCCGTTATGGTGGCTGGTATTGCCGATACGGATTTTTATGATCTCCCAAAATTTAATGATTGGTACGGTCTAACCACCTCAATAAAAAACATAGATGGCATAGAAGAAGTGATTTCTGATGCAAGGATGTTTCATCTTTATAGAAACGATTCCATAAATAGATTTGAACTGAAACAAGTCATCCCTGCACTCCCAAAGTCACAAGAAGAAGTTGATAGTTTGAAGAAGGAAGTTTACAGATTGCCATTTTATGACGGACTGATATTCAATAAAAGGAATGCAGCCCATTTGATTGCCATTACTTTCGACAGAAACAAATTGAATACCCAACGGAGGATTGACATCATTAAGAAAATGAAGGTAATGATAGACGGTTTTGGCAATAAACATCACCTTCAAGTCCATTATTCAGGTATGCCATATATAAGAACAGCCATATCAAACAAGGTAGCCAATGAACTGATTTTGTTTATTATTCTTGCTTTATTGGTGACCGGTCTTATTCTGTTGATATTCTTCAGGTCGTTCCATGTAGTGTTCTTTTCCTTGCTGGTGGTGCTGATAGGTGTCATCTGGTCGATTGGCATCATGGCTTTATTTGGATATAAGATCACCATTCTTACCGGATTGATTCCGCCATTGATCATCGTGATAGGTGTGCCGAACAGCATAATCCTGCTCAATAAATACCACTACCAGTTCCAGATACATCGAAACAAGATGCTTGCCTTGGCCCGCATGATAGAGAAGGTGGGATACACCATTTTCTTTGCCAATGTAACTACTGCCATTGGTTTCGGTGTGTTCTATTTCACCAACAGCAGGTTATTGATGGAATTTGGAATCATTGCCGCCATCAACGTCATGACAACCTACATCATCTCCTTGATAATAATCCCCATAGTTTATAGTTTCATGCCGGTACCCTCCATAAAGAATATGGCCCACCTGGACAGAAAGATGGTATCCACCATATTAAACAAAATAACCTACTGGGTGCAGCATTACAGAAAGGCGATATACCTCATCGTGGTTCTCGTTACCTTGATATCCGTTTATGGCATCACCCTTATACATCCCGTTGCGTATGTGGTGGACGACATTCCGAAGAAGGACCCCATTTATCAAGACCTGAAGTTCTTCGAGAAGTACTTTAAAGGAATCATGCCATTCGAAATCTCCATCGACACCAAAAAGGACAACGGCGTTTTTGCAAACAATGCAAACGTGATTTACAAGACCAAACGATTGGAGAAGATGATGTCCGAATTCGATTATTTCTCCAAACCCAACTCCTTGGTAGAAGCCATACAGTTCGCCAACCAAGCCTTTCACGATGGCAACCCGAAATACTACATCCTCCCTGCCCCTTCCGACCTTAACGAGTTGAAACCTTATGTAGACAGCACCAAACAAAAGGAAAACAAGTTCCATTCCTTCATCGATTCTTCCAAGAGATACACCCGAGTAAGCTACCAGATGGCCGATGTAGGTTCCGTCCGCATGAAAGAAATCCTCGACTCCATCCGCCCAAGAATCGACTCCATCTTCCCCAAGGAATCCTTCGATGTAAAAATCACCGGCAGCAGCCTCATCTTCCTCAAGGGCAACAGCTTCCTCATCATCAACCTAGAGCAAAGCGTCCTGTTGGCCATCCTCCTCATCGCCTTCATCATGCTCGCCCTGTTCCGTTCCATAAAGATGGTTTTCATCTCCATCATCCCCAGCCTCATTCCGCTCATCATCACCGCAGGCGTCATCGGGTTCTTCCATATCCCGCTGAAACCCTCCACCATACTCATCTTCAGCATCGCCTTCGGAATATCATCCGACGGAACCATGTATTTCCTCACCAAATACCGCCAAGAACTAAAAAACAACCAGTTCAACATCAGCAAAACCGTCGCTTTGGCCATCGCCGAAACTGGCATCAGCATGGTCTATACCGCCTTCATCCTTTTCTTCGGGTTCTTCATCTTCACCGCCTCCAGCTTTGGCGGAACGGCCGCATTAGGCATACTCATCTCCTTCACCCTCTTGGTGGCCTATGCCTCCAATCTCATCCTCTTACCCTGCTTCCTCCTCTCCCTCGAAAAACGAATTACCACCAAGGCCTTCCTCGAGAATCCCGTCATACAAATGGTGGAAGAAGACGAAAACAACGCCGACAAAAGGAAATAACCCTCCTCTTCCATTTATAATTCATAATCTATCATTCCTAATTCCAATTTGGAGCCTATGTTCGCTTCTCGTATCATGGTGCGTCCCGCTATCCGCTGTAGCCGCTGCCAGCCCAAATCCGATACATAGCAGCGGGCTGCCGCTACTATCGGGGCTATGCTCTATGGCAGGTTGCTCGAAGCAGCTTTTTACAAGTAACTTGGCT
>CAIWCG010000014.1 GCA_903911135.1 uncultured Bacteroidota bacterium | reverse complement strand
TAGTAGCGGCAGCCCGCTGCTTGGTGTCGGCCCTGGGAAAGCAGCGGCTACAGCGGATAGCGGGACGCTGATAGGACGAGAAGAGGATATCGGCTCCAAATCGAAATTATGAATGTTGAATTATAAATTATAAATGAAGACCTGGGCTATTTGGCCATATCCATTTCGTGAACGATGGTTTCGGTGCGGCCAGGATATATTTTCAATGCTTCGTCGAGGCAAACCATGGCCTTGCGGAGGTCGTCTATTTTCAAAACGTAGGCTATCCTCACCTCGTTGATTCCCGCTCCTGGCGTGGAATAGAAGCCTGTGGCGGGTGCCAGCATCACGGTTTCGCCGCTGTGGCTATACGACTCTAGCAGCCACTGGCAAAATGTGTCGGCGTTGTCTATCGGCAATCGGGCGATGCAGTAAAATGCGCCGCTGGGCTTGGGGCAAAATACGCCGTCCATCTTGTTCAGCGCCTCCACTATGAAGTCGCGTCGGGCCACATATTCCTTCTTCACTTCATCGAAATATTCGTTCGGTGTGTCTATGGCGGCTTCGGCGGCCACCTGCCCGAAGGTAGGCGGACTCAAGCGTGCCTGTGCGAATTTCAAGGCCGACGCCATCACTTCCTTGTTCTTCGAGATGAGGGCTCCTATCCTGGCGCCGCAAGCACTGTAGCGCTTCGAGATGCTGTCGAGCAACACCACGTTTTGGTCCAGGCCTTCGAGGTGCATCACGGAAACATATTCCTTGTCGTCGTAGCAGAATTCTCTGTACACTTCGTCGGAGAACAGCCATAGGTCGTGCTTCAGCACCAGTGTCCTCAAGGCTTCGAGCTCTTCTCGGGTGTATAAATGTCCGGTGGGATTGGATGGATTGCAAACCATTATCGCCTTGGTCTTGGGGGTGATGACTTTCTCGAATTCCTCTATCGGCGGCAATGCAAAACCGCTTTCTATGCTCGAGGGGACTGGCAATACCTTGATGCCAGCATAGGTGGAGAAGCCGTTGTAGTTGGCGTAAAATGGTTCTGGTATGATGATTTCATCGCCCGGATTCAAGCAGCTCATCACGCCTATCAATATCGCTTCGGAGCCTCCAGTGGTAATGATGAGGTCGCCCATCTCGAGGTTGATGTTATACTTTTTATAGTAGGTCAATAATTTCTTTCGATAGGATTCTATGCCTGCCGAATGGCTGTATTCAATGACTCTCAACGGGAAATTCTTCACTGCATCGAGCATCACCTGCGGGCTCTCGATATCGGGTTGCCCGATGTTCAGGTGATAGATTTTCATTCCGGCTTTCTTGGCTTTCTCGGCATAAGGAACCAATTTCCTGATGGGCGAAGGTGGCATCTGTGTAGCTTTGGTGGAGATGTTAGGCATAATATAATATTTTAAAGGGTAATAAAAATTTGAAGCGGCAAAATTATAAAAATATAATTGGGATTATTTGGGTGTCGAATAATCCACGTATCCGGTGAAGCGTAAAACCTTTACCGGCGTGTTCGAATTGGAATAAACGGTGATTTCCTTTGCCTGGTCGCCCCCCTCCTCTTCCGATTTGTAAGTAATGTGGATGGTTGCCGATTCACCTATATTGACAGGCACTTTCGACCAGTCTGGCGTGGTGCAGTCGCATCCGGTAGTTACGTTTTCAATGATCAAAGGTTGATTGCCTGTGTTGGTAAACTTATAGTCGTAGTTGATGATTTCCCCCTTTTTGATGGTTCCGAAATCGTGCATATCTGATTCGAAACTGATGACGGGCTGGTCTTTATTTTTCTTCGTAGAATCAGATTGGGCATAAATATTTGAGACAAAAAAAAGAAGCAATCCCAAAATGAGATTGCTTCTTTTTATCATTATCTTAATGGAACCCGACACTGCGGATTATTTAAAATAACTTATTTCTTAACTGGAGCAGGGGTTGCTGGAGCAGGGGCTGCTGGAGTGGTAGCAGGAGTTTTTGGAGCTTCAACAGTTCCTTTTAAGTGAAGAACCTTTTGTCCACCTTTTGCATTGGAAGAAATAGTAATTGTCTTGTCTTGAATTCCCATCTTACCGGTAGAATTGAAAGTTACATCAATTGTAGATTTTTCACCTTTCTTGATTGGATCTTTTGCAAATTTAGGTTGAGTACAACCGCAAGAACCATGAGCTTCAGTGATAATCAATGGCTGACCACCAGTGTTGGTAAAATTGAATACCCTGTGAACGGTATCACCTTGTGTAATCGTTCCAAAGTTCACTTCATCCACCTCAAATTTGAAGTTTGCAGAATCATCCTTACTCATTACTGTAGCAGAACCTGCATTTCCTTTGGCTACTGGCGAAGTAGCAGTTTGAGCCATTGTTGCAAATGCGATAGTCGAAAAAATACCGATTGCGATAATTACTTTTTTCATTTTTTAATTTTTTAAGTTTGTTAATTATTATTTATTTTTTTGAATTCTTTATTTTTCCAATGGAGTGCCATCACCAGATTTTTTGAAAGGCATGTTGGCATTAGGATTTTCGCCTTCCACCACACCTTTTATCGTCAACACCATATTAGGGTCTTTTGCGTTGGAGGAAACAGTTACTGTTTTGGTAAATGCTCCTATTCTTTTTGTGTCGTAGGTAGCTTTTACAACGCTGGTTTCTCCTGGCTTGATCGGATCTTTTGGCCAATCAGGGACAGTACAGCCACAAGAACCCTTTGCATTGGAAATTATCAATGGTGTTTTGCCCGTATTCTTGAATTTAAATTCACATGTTCCATTGTCGCCTTGCTTTATTGTTCCGAAATCATGCAAATCCTTTTCGAATGTAATGACAGGAGCATTAGGATCATTTTCAGTTTTTGCAGTTCCATCCTGCGCCTGAACTTTCATACCGATGAACAAAACCAATGCTAAAAGATATAGTGACTTTTTCATGTTTAAATACTTATTCGTTTTGATACTAGACTTTTAATTACGGTACAAAATTACAACTACCGCAATGAAATTTGTATGAAAAAGATTTTATTTGTTTGGATATGCTTAGTAATGGCTCCAATTTCTGTTCAAAGTTTACTAAATTCAATTGGATTGTATCGATGATAAATTCGTTTGTGCAATTGAAGGCGTGAGGCACCCAATATTACCTGTTGAAAGTGCTTATGATATTTACTTTTCATGTATTTTAATTATAAATAGGGGTAATTTCTAAGCATTGGAGGTTAGAAAATGAGATTGGAGGGGTTAGAAAATGCGATTGAGGGGTTAGAAAATGCGATTGGTGGGTTAGAAAATGCGATTGGTGGGTTAGAAAATGGGATTGAGGGGTTAGAAAATGCGATTGAGGGGTTAGAAAATGGGATTGAGGGGTTAGAAAATGCGATTGAGGGGTTAGAAAATGTGATTGGTGGGTTAGAAAATGGGATTGGTGGGGTGTGAAATGTGATTGGTGGGGTGTGAAATGCGATTTGGAGGGTGTGAAATGTGAATGGTGGGGTGTGAAATGCGATTTGCTGGGTGTGAAATGGGATTTGGAGGGTGTGAAATGCGATTTGGGCACATTTTAAGTGTAGAATCCTTGGACAAGAAAATTTTATTAGCACATGAAATCCGATACAAATGAATTTTTAATAATTTTGCATTCAAATAATTTATGTCATGAATAAGATTTTCCATGTACTGATTGGCTTTTTGCTTCTGATTAGCAATAAACATTATGCCCAGCAAGATTCATCACACCAGAAAAGTAATTTTATCATTAAGACAGATGTGTTTTTGCCTGCTATATTTTTGATTGATAATGGACTTACCAAAAATCCTTATGATAAATATTATGTTGAGTCATTAACAATTGAAAAAGGCTTTTTTAATAGGCAAAGTCTGCAGCTTACAGGATTGTTTGCGAATGGTATTGGAGGATTTGACTTTCAAATCATTACAGAATATTAGTATTATGTTAGTAAAAAGAACTTCTATTCCGGCTTTTATGGAGGTTTAAGTTTGAAATACATTCAAAATACGGAAAAATTATATTATTATTACGATCCCAATCATTATATTTATAAATTTGGTATTGGTGGTGCTTTTATATTAGGTTATCAGAATTATATAGGGAAGCATATTGTTTATGATTTACTAATTGGATTTGGTCAATCTAAATATCTTTATTGGACCTTTTACAAGGGTGCACCTTATGACAATCAATCATTTCCAGATGGCCGAGCTGCCATAAATATAGGATATCGTTTTTGACCAAGCAAACAAAGAACCCTATTATGATACCATTCCGCTTTGGCGGTGGTGCAATATGAGGGGGATGAGGGTTATCATCTTTTCGCCAAAATAAATTTGTAAATTTGCGGCGTAATATAATCTTATTTTATATCATAAAATTAATAAAAAAGAAAATGGCATTCGATTTAGAAATGATCAAAAAAGTGTATTCCGAAATGGGTGAAAACATTTCCGAAGCACGCAAGGTAGTGGGTCGTCCACTTACTTTAACCGAGAAGATTTTGTATTCTCACCTCGCCTCCGGCAAACCTACTGAAGAGTATGTTCGCGGTGGTTCTTATGTAGAATTTAACCCTGACCGTGTGGCGATGCAGGATGCTACGGCACAGATGGCTTTGTTGCAGTTCATGCAGGCTGGCCGTGCAAAGGTGGCGGTTCCATCAACCGTGCATTGCGACCATTTGATACAAGCGAAAGTGGGTGCCAAGACGGATTTGGCAACGGCAAAAGATGTTAATAAAGAGGTTTATGATTTCCTTGCTTCTGTCTCCAATAAATATGGAATCGGCTTCTGGAAACCGGGTGCTGGAATCATTCACCAAGTGATTTTGGAGAATTATGCATTCCCTGGCGGGATGATGATAGGTACCGATTCTCATACCGTTAATGCTGGTGGTTTGGGCATGATTGCAATAGGTGTTGGCGGTGCCGATGCTTGTGATGTAATGGCTGGATTGCCTTGGGAATTGAAGTTTCCTAAGTTGATTGGAGTGAAATTAACTGGAAAGATTTCTGGTTGGACTGCTGCCAAAGATGTCATTCTTAAAGTGGCAGGAATCCTTACCGTTAAAGGCGGTACGGGTGCCATTGTAGAATATTTTGGAGAAGGCGCGCAGTCTTTAAGTTGCACCGGCAAGGGCACAATTTGCAACATGGGTGCAGAGATTGGTGCTACCACTTCCATCTTCGGGTATGATGCCAAGATGAGTGATTATTTGAAATCAACCGACAGAGCTGACATTGCTTCTATGGCTGATGGCGTTGCTGCTCACCTGACTGGCGACCCAGAAGTTTATGCGAACCCAGAGAAATATTTTGACCAAGTTATTGAAATCAATCTCTCTGAATTGGAGCCACATATCAACGGTCCGTTTACTCCTGATTTAGCTTGGCCTCTTTCTAAGTTTGCTCAAGCGGTAAGAGATAACAACTGGCCAGAGAAATTGGAAGTCGGCTTGATTGGTTCTTGCACCAATTCTTCTTATGAGGATATTTCGCGTGCAGCTTCCATAGCCCAACAAGCGGTTGACAATAACATCAAAGCAAAGTCTGAATACACCATTACTCCTGGTTCCGAACAAGTTCGATTCACTGTTGAGCGTGATGGTTTCTTAGGTACTTTTGAGAAGATGGGTGGAGAATTATTAGCCAATGCCTGTGGTCCTTGCATCGGGCAGTGGGATAGAAAAGGTGCTGAATTAAAAGAAAAAAATAGCATCATCACGAGTTTCAACAGAAACTTTGCTAAGCGTGCTGATGGCAATCCAAATACCCATTCCTTTGTGGCTTCGCCGGAGATTGTAACGGCATTGGCATTGGCTGGTCGCTTGACTTTTAATCCAATAACCGATACCATTACTAATGAAGACGGCAAGCAAATCAAGTTGGTTGAACCAAAAGGAATTGAGTTGCCGCTAAAAGGTTTTGCTGTGGAAGATGCCGGATATCAGGCACCTGCCGTTGATGGAAGTTCTGTCAATGTGTTGGTTGCTCCCGATTCAGACCGTCTGCAATTATTGGATCCTTTCAGAGCTTGGGAAGTCAGCGATTTACATGGCTTGAAATTATTGATTAAAGCAAAAGGCAAGTGTACTACCGACCATATTTCGATGGCTGGTCCATGGTTAAAATATCGTGGGCACTTGGATAATATCTCCAACAACATGCTCATCGGAGCTACCAATGCCTATACCGAAAAAACGGATTCCGTAAAGAACCAATTAACCGGTGAATATGGTTCTGTGCCTGCCGTTCAACGTGCATACAAGGCTGCCAACATCGGAAGTATTGTAGTGGGCGATGAAAACTATGGTGAAGGTTCCTCTCGTGAACATGCTGCCATGGAGCCACGTTTCTTGGGTGTTCGTGCGGTGTTGGTGAAATCCTTTGCTCGCATCCACGAAACCAATCTCAAGAAACAAGGAATGCTTGCCCTCACTTTCGCTAATAAGGAAGATTACGAAAAGATTCAGGAAGATGACACGATAGATATTATAGGTCTTACTTCCTTTGCGCCAAATACTCCGCTTACCTTGGTTTTAAACCATAAAGATGGCAGCAGAGATGAAATCTCCGTCAATCATTCCTACAATGCTTGGCAGATAGAATGGTTCAAGGCTGGTGGTGCTTTGAATATTATTCGGGGGAGGATATCAATTTGATCCTTATCTTTGCAAAAATTAGAAACTATGAATGCGATAAGAAAAACAGTAAAGATAGAAGGTAATTCACTAAAGGTTGATTTACCTGATGAGTTTAAGGATCAAGAAGTAGATATTGAGGTAACTCTTCATAAAGTTGAGAAAGAAAGCATCTCAAAAGAGGACAAAGACCTCCAAGAATATCATCAATCCATTAGAGATCATTACAAGGATATCAGAGTTGACTTAAGCAATTACAAATTCAACAGGGACGAGCTTTATGAACGATAAACTCGTATTTTTTGATTCCAACATTCTTGTCTATCTTATAGATGATGACGAGGTTAAAAAGGAGAAAGCGAATATGCTCCTCCATCCCGATTACTTAATAAGTTCTCAAGTTGTAGGTGAAAACGTTAATGCTTGTCTGAAAAGTCTAAAACTATCTAAAGAAGTTGCATTCGATCATGGCGATTTTATCATGTCCAAACTAAAATTAGTCCCGATTCTTCCTCCTACTTTAAAACTGGCTTTTTTGATCAGTAACAAATACCAACTTAGCTGGTGGGATAGTTTGATTGTTGCTTCTGCCCTTGAGAATAATTGTGAGATTCTCTATTCAGAAGATATGCAAGATGGCATGGTAATAGAATCAAAGCTGACCATTATTAATCCATTCAAAATAAAATAATGAAGCACCAATTCCAGATAGAATCCTTCAAGGCAGGTGGGGCTTTGAATAGTAGTAGAGGGAGGATTTCGGCGTAAAGATTTACAATATTAGAATAAAAAAATGAAGCGATTAGTTTGGATTCAATTAATACTGACCATTCTAATCGCTTTCTTTTTTGTTTTAGCCTATATTGGCGTAGCTATTCAAAATGGAATTTATGGTTTTATCATTTACCCACATAAAGGTTGTACAGAAGTTATTAATGAAGTTATTAGTGGTATGCTTTATGCATTTGGATTGGTTTTTATCCTTATTATTACAACGTCAATTTTATTATTAAGAAAGATAAATAAGGAAAAAGATAATCTGAAATAGTACAATTCCTCCTCCTTCCCAATTCCCTCCTTCCCCTTCAAAAACCCTTCAAATCGCATAAAGCACTGGCTGGTTATTTTGGTTTTTAACGTGTTTTGACCTTCTGCAACGTCTTGCGGTGCTCTCGCAACGTCTTGCGGATAAACATCCTGACAGGTCGGCCTTTTTCTCGCCGTCTTGTCAGGTTGTAATTTCCCATACCTGTCCATAAAAGACCTGGCAGGAAATATTCCCTTACTATATCTTAACATTGATTACACTTTATTTATCTTCTTGCTGAAAGCCCTTTCGAAGCTACCTGCCATCAAAGCATAGCCCCGATAGTAGCGGCAGCCCGCTGCTTGGTGTCGGAAATGGGCAAGCAGCGGCTACAGCGGATAGCGGGACGCACCATGATACGAGAAGTGGACATAGGCTCCTTAAAAGAGTTATGAGTTATAAAATATGAATGGAGGGCAGTTTTGAGGATGACGAACCAATTCTGCTTTACCATTTATGCGCTAAAGACTAAATTTGCAGCAAAATAATTGATAACATGAGCTCGAAAGGATTTTTGGAAGTAATAAACAACAGCAATGTCGACAAGGAGTTTAAATCCATTGCCGAAAAAGTATATAACTCTGAACGAATAACAAACGCCGAAGGGCTACTTTTGTATGAAAAGGCCGACCTGGGATATTTGGCTGTTTTGGCAAATCATATCCGAGAAAAACTGCATGGCAACAAGACTTTTTTCAATCGTAATTTCCATATCGAGCCTACTAACATCTGCATATATACCTGTAATTTCTGTTCTTATTCACGACTGCTGAAAGAGAAGGAGGATGGATGGGAATTGACCAAGGAACAGATGATGGAAACAGTGCGTTCGTATGACGGAAAACCGGTTACCGAGGTGCATATAGTGGGTGGCGTTCACCCCAAGATGAACCTCGATTTCTTTTGCGATTTGATACAGCAAATAAAGGCACATAGGCCTGATTTGCATGTCAAGGCATTCACGGCTGTAGAGCTTTATTACATGTTCAAGAAGGCACATCTTTCGGTGGAAGAAGGCATGAAGAAATTAAAGGAAAGTGGCATGGATTCGATACCTGGTGGTGGTGCAGAAATTTTTGATGCGGAAATAAGAAACCAGATTTGTCCGGATAAATGTTCTTCCGACGAATGGCTTGAAATACATAAGACCGCACATCTTTTGGGCATCCCATCAAATGTGACAATTCTTTATGGGCACATCGAAAAATATCATCATCGCATCGAGCACATGGATAGGATTCGCAGTCTGCAGGATGAAACCAAAGGCTTCAATACCTACATCCCATTGAAGTTCAGAAACATGGATAATGACATGAGCAATGTGCCTGAAGTCAACACTTTAGAAGACCTACGGAATTATGCGGTGTCAAGAATTTACATGGATAATGTTCCGCATTTGAAAGCCTATTGGCCAATGATTGGCCGCAGCACGGCACAACTTTCTCTGGCTTATGGTGTCGATGATTTGGATGGAACCATCAACGATTCTACCAAGATATATACCATGGCTGGCGCCGAAGAACAGACACCATCCTTATCAACAAAGCAGTTGGTAGAGTTAATAAAGCAAGTTGGTAGAACCCCAATAGAAAGAGATACGGTTTATAATGTTCTGGAAGATTATTCCGATTATGATTTCAGCAAGGAAGAAGGTGCTGGAATCTTGAATTAGAATATAAGTTCTAACTTAATCCTAATTGAATCTGATTGCTTTTACAGGGCTTATCCGTGTAATGATTATTGACGGGATGATGAGCATGGAAACGCAGATGAGTAATGTGCCAATGTTTATCAAAAGCAAATGAACTGGGTCAAAATTTATCGGAACGTAAGGAATATAGTAGGAACTTTGGTCAAGTTTCAAGAACTTGAAATGTAATTGCAACTGACACACAGTAATACCGATGACATTGCCGATAATCATTCCCAAGCCCACGAGATAGGCTGCTGTATAAAGGAATATTTTACGGATGCTCCAATCAGAAGAACCTAGAGATTTCAAGGTTCCAATCATACCTGTACGTTCAAGAATGATGATAAGGAGAGCGGAAATCATATTGATTCCTGCCACCAACAGCATCAAGGCAATGATGATGACTACATTCATGTTTTGCAGATTCAACCAATCGAATATCTGTGGGTTGGTGTCTTTGATGGAACGAACCTTTAATGCATTTGCGTAATCATAACCTACGGTTTCTCCTACTTCCTTTTTAGTAATGTCAAGTTTGTCAAAATCATTTATCAAGACTTCATAGCCACCAATTTCATTGGGTTCCCAAGCATTCAAACGCCTTATTTGAGCAATGTCTCCGAGTATGAATTGCTTATCGAACTCTTCCAAGCCAGTTTCATAAATGCCCGTAATATGGAAGTCCATTACCTGTCTCGCAGTCTTGTTTATGAAGTACATGAACATCTTTTGACCAAGTTTTAAATTTAGTTTCTTGGCAATATATTTTGAGATGACTACGTCCTTAAGCCTAGCATTATCAGTTACTTCAAACCATCTTCCTTCAACCAATTTACTTTTAAAGAAGCTCCAATCATAATCCTTTCCGATGCCCTTTAATACCGCACCTTCGAAGTAATCATCCTTCTTTATGATGCCAAATTTGATAGCATATATCTGAACATTCTTAACACCATTTGTCTTCTTGAGATTGTCATAAAGTGCCTGATTGAAGGCAAGCGGAATGGATTCATAAGAATTGTTTGAATCGAAATTACTTACCTGGATATGACCTCCAAAGCCAATAACCTTATTGCGAATCTCTTGCTGGAAGCCGGTAACTATGGCAACTGATACAATGATGACCGCTATGCCAAGTGCCACGCCAGCCATGGCAATGGTAACCATCGGCTTGGAAACATTCCCTTTGTCCTTGCCCGAGACAATCTTGCGAGAGATTAACCATTCATAATTCATTGATGCAATATTAACCATTTTTTAATTAAAGATTCCAACTTTTCATAGTTTTACGCCCATGAATAAAGTTATAATTTCCATTTTAATACTGCTTATTGCGGGCAATTCTTATGCACAAGTCTCTAAAGAAATCAAAGAAACCTACAATAAAAAAATAATGGTTGGGGCAGAAAAGACCGACCGATATCTTTCCTTGTTAAAGAATAAAAACATCGCTGTGGTTGCCAACCATACCTCAATAATCGGGAAGACTCATCTGGTGGATAGCTTGGTAAGTTTAGGCGTCAATGTCATGCTTATCTTTGCACCTGAACATGGTTTTAGAGGAACGGCTGGTACTGGTGAGAACTCCGATAATACGGTGGATAAGAAAACTGGAATCCCCATTTTATCCTTGTATGGCAAACATCAGCAACCTAGTGCCAAGGACCTGATGGGCATTGATATGGTGGTATTCGATATTCAGGATGTAGGGGTGCGTTTTTATACTTATATGTCCACCTTGCATTATGTGATGGAAGGTTGTGCTGAAAACAAAAAGGCCTTGTTGCTGCTGGATAGACCGAACCCAAACGGGTTTTATGTAGATGGGCCGATGTTGGACAAGAAATTCACCTCTTTCGTAGGTATGGATGCGGTGCCGATAGTTCATGGCTGCACGCTGGGAGAGATAGCCAAGATGATCAATGGGGAACATTGGTTGAGCAACAATTTACAATGCAATTTGACGGTCATCAATTGCGACAACTACCATCATGCCGATTTGTATGAATTGCCCATCAAGCCATCGCCGAACCTGACCAACATGTCGGCGGTTTATCTGTATCCTTCGCTGGGGCTGTTTGAAGGAACCGAGATAAGTGTGGGACGTGGAACCGACAAGCCTTTTCAGATGATCGGCTACCCTGGTTTCAAGGATGGAAAAATTAGCTTTACACCGAAGACCATTCCGCAGATGGCTACCCATCCGCCCTATGAAAACATGGAATGCAGGGGTATCGACATCAAGCTATTTGGCGAGAACTACATAAGAAACACCAAGTCGGTCTATCTGTTTTGGCTGAAGGAATTTTATGACAGCTATCCGAACAAAAAGTTGTTTTTCAATTCGATGTTTGACCAATTGGCTGGGAGTTCGGTTTTGAGAAACCAGATAACGAATGGCATGGATGAGGTGGCGATTCATAAGAGCTGGGAGGCGGATTTGAAGGTTTATAAAGCGATGCGGAAGAAGTACCTGCTGTATGATGACTTCGAATAGGGGACTGAATTAAACCCTCCAATTCATAATTATTTTTTTGAAGCCTATAGCTTCTTCTCGTCCCATCTGCGTCCCGCTATCCGCTGTAGCCGCTGCTAGCCCATTTCCGACACCAAGCAGCGGGCTGCCGCTACTATCGGGGCTAGATTTGACGGCAGGTTGCTTCGAAATGGCTTTTAGCAAGTGAAGAGTATCTGTCATAACTGCGATTTTCTTTGTCGTAGGGTAAATACGTTGATAATTAATACTTTTTAGGTATATAAAGATTCCCCTAACTCAAATATCGGTGCCGATTTCTCCGTAATCCGTTCCGATATCTCCATGATCTGTGCGGATTTCTCCATGATCCGTCCCGATATCTCCGTGATCCGTCCCGATTTCTCCATGATCCGTCCAGATATCTCCGTGATCCGTCCCGATTTCTCCGTAATCCATCTCGATATCTCCGTGATCCGTCCCGATTTCTCCATGATCGATGCGGATTTTTCCATTACTGGAGTCGGTTATGCGATAAGCCAATGGTATTTGAATCTGGGTAGGCTAGGAAATTTATGGGGCAGTTTCGGCGAAAAGGCTTAGCCTTTTCGCCGCAGCCTGGGTTATGGATTGGAAGTTTTTTCGTGCATGCTGCCGTCAAAACTAGCCCCGATAGTAGCGGCAGCCCGCTGCTTGGTGTCGGTAATGGGCAGGCAGCGGCTACAGCGGATAGCGGGACTGGCCATGATACGAGAAGAAACCGTAGGCTCCATATAGAAATTATAAATGTTGAATTATAGATTATAAATTAAGAGGGGGATTGGGTGAAAAAGAAAAGGCTGCCATTGCTGACAGCCTTTTGTGGGTGAGGAATTGGTTGTTATTCGATGACTATTTTTGTTCGTAGTGTGCCTTGGGATCTTTGGAGAAGGATGAAATATACGCCTTTGGACAGGTCGGTGAGTTTAAGTTGGAATTTGTTGTCGCCAAGGGTGGAACTGTTGGTGTTGGAGAGTACTGTTCGGCCTGTGAGGTCGATGAGGGAGATGGAATAACTTTCTTCTTTGGTGGAGGTGAATTCGACGGTGACATGATCGTTGGTAGGGTTTGGATAGGCTAAGAAAGTGTCGGATTCTTGTGTGATTGGGTCGTTTTCTTGCCTCGCCACTAGGGTGGTAAATGTGGTGATGGCAGTCCATGCCGAGAAGCTGGTTTGATTGGAATTGCAATTGGTTCGGACTTGCCAGTCGTAGGCGGTATTGAGTGCGAGGCCTGTGAAGGTGTAGTTGTTCATCGGGGCGGTGAAGGTGTAGTTGGTCCATACATTTGCATTGTGTACGCTGATGCGGATGGTATGGCTGACTTCGCATTGCGCCACTACCCAATTTGCTTTGGCTGATGTGCCGGTGATGGTGTTGTTGGTAGGTGTGGTGGGTGTGTTGCAGTTGTTGGTGGTGGCTTTGGTGGTTGATGCCTTGCAGCCAGCTGCATTGGTGGCGGTGACCGAGAAAGTTCCTGCTGCATTTACCGTGATTGTTTGTGTGGTTGCGGCATTGCTCCAAGAATAGGCTGACAAGCCAGCAGTGGCAGTAAGTGTGCCGGTTCCACCTGGACATATATTAAACGAAGCGGGTGTCCCTGTGATGGTGACATTGGCTGCACAAGTGGTGAAGGTGGCTATGACAGAATAGGCAGAAACGGAGGTTTGCGCTGCATTGCAGTTGGTGCGCACTTCCCAATCGTAGGTGGTGTTTACGGCAAGTGTGGCAATGGTGTAGCTGGTGGTTGGAGCGGTAACGATGGCAGAATTGGTCCATGTGGCATTGTTGTGAACACGCCATTGTACTCGGTAGGAATATGCGCACGGAGTTGCTGCCCAGGTGAGTGTAACTGTTGGGAGGGTAACGGCGGAAGAGGTAAGACCTGTAGGGGCTGTGCATCCTGAACTGACAACAACAACTTGCGAAGCGGTGGCAGAACATGCACTTGCATTAGTAACTGTAACGGTGTAGGTGGCGGCAGCTGCGACTGTGATAGTTTGTGTTGTGGCTGCATTGCTCCAGAGGTAACTTGAATATCCTGTACCGGCATCTAGAGTTATTGAGCCACCAGAACAAATCGCATTTCCACCAGTTATGACTGGCGTAGGTCTTGTATTGACGGAAACTGCTTGAGAGGCAGTTCCGACACAACCATTTGCATTAGTGATGGTAACAGTATAGGTTCCGGCAGTTGTGACAGTTGTATTTTGTGTGGTGTTGCCATTGCTCCATGAATAGGAGGAGAATCCTGAACCTGAATTGAGAGTTAAAGAACCACCAGCGCAGAAGGAGGAACCACCTGTTATGGTTGTTGTTGGGTTCAGATTAACGGAAACAGTTTGAGATGCTGTTCCGACACAACCATTTGCATTGGTGATGGTAACGGTATAGGTTCCTGCAGTTGTGACTGTTGTATTTTGTGTGGTGTTGCCATTGCTCCATGAATAGTAGAAGAATCCAGTACCTGCATTGAGGGTTAATGAACCACCAGCGCAGAACGAAGAACCACCAGTTATGGTTGTTGTTGGGTTCAGATTAACGGAAACTGCTTGAGATGCTGTTCCAACACATCCGTTTGCATTGGTGATGGTAATGGTATAGGTTCCGGCAGTTGTGACTGTTGTGTTTTGTGTGGTGTTTCCATTGCTCCATGAATAGGAGGAGAATCCAGTACCTGCATTGAGAGTTAAAGAGCCACCAGCGCAGAAGGAAGAACCACCTGTTATGGTTGTTGTTGGGTTCGGATTAACTGAAACTGCTTGAGATGCAGTTCCGACACAACCATTTGCATTGGTGATGGTAACGGTATAGGTTCCGGCAGTTGTGACTGTTGTGTTTTGTGTGGTGTTGCCGTTGCTCCATGTATAGGAGGAGAATCCAGAACCTGCATTGAGGGTTAATGAACCACCAGCGCAGAAGGAAGAACCACCAGTTATGGTTGTTGTTGGGTTTGGATTAACGGAAACAGTTTGAGATGCTGTTCCAACACAATCATTTGCATTAGTGATGGTAACGGTATAGGTTCCGGCAGTTGTGACTGTTGTGTTTTGTGTGGTGTTGCCGTTGCTCCATGTATAGGTGGAGAATCCAGTACCTGCATTGAGGGTTAATGAACCACCAGCGCAGAAGGAGGAACCACCAGTAATGGTTGTTGTTGGGTTCGGATTAACTGAAACTGTTTGAGATGCAGTTCCGACACAACCATTTGCATTGGTGATGGTAACGGTATAGGTTCCGGCAGTTGTGACTGTTGTATTTTGAGTGGTGTTCCCGTTGCTCCAGGCATAAGTGGAGAATCCTGAACCTGCATTGAGAGTTAAGGAGCCACCAG
>CAIWCG010000013.1 GCA_903911135.1 uncultured Bacteroidota bacterium | reverse complement strand
ACTGTAGAGAAGATTATTTCTGCACTCTCTATCTCATCATTCCCGACATGTAAATCTTTTATTGCTTTAATCTTTTCAGGAACTTCATTACCATATTCTTTGACAATTTCAACCAACATATCAAGTGGAAAATCATCCGTTTTTTCAATATAATCTTCCAAGTCTCCCATCGTCATCATTGTTTTAATAACTTGGTTTCTTATCAGATGCCGCTTCCCATTATATAAATTTAATACATCATATAGCGAGGTACCGTCATCAGCAAAAGTATAGGAATCAATGTTGCCAACAAAGTAAATTTTTTTGAGATCCTTTTTCTTTGCTACATATTCTATAGCCATTTTGAGTAAGCCAAGATTTGTTCTTGCAAGTACCGCTTTTGTCTTTTCTTCTTTACTAATTCCTTTGCCTGTAATTGTAATTGGAATATGGTCCCCTATATGACTTTTGAATTTCAAAATTTCCATTGCCAGGTTTGCAATATCCTGGCTAAAACGAAAACTTGTTGAAAGATGAAACGTCTGATAATCCACGATTTCTAAAGAGTTCACTGCCGACCTCCATCCATAAATCTGCTGATGAGTATCCCCAACAATTACCTTGGTTCCATTTTGTTTTAAGAAAATATCAAGCATTGCCGGCGAAGCATCTTGCCCCTCATCAAAGAGAATAAAATCATAATCCAATGTAGGGTTTTGGAGCTGATATTTCTTTAGATAAAAATTATGGGTAACTTCAATCTTTCCCTTATTCATTTTATCAAGAAACTCGTTGGTTTGCTTTCTGATAATCTCATAAAAAGAGGTAACAAATTTCTTTGCCATACCATCCGAAATTGTGTCTAAATAATTCAAGTCATCAACCTTTTGTTTATCGCTGTTACAAAAATAAGCAACAAATTTGTTAATATGATTTGCCACAACATATTCAATATGCTTTTCACCGCTAACTTCAAATTTGAGAATATCTACAAGTTCATTAGTTTTGTATTCGCTTGCTTTAACTTTATAATTATTTTTAAAAACAACATTTTTGTATGCAAGCGAATGGGCAGTTTCAACATGAACGTTGTATAATCCCTTCTCAGAAAATTTTTTAGCAGCCTCCACCTTTACAGATTTATTGAAGGCGAGGTATAGAATTTTACTGTCCTTCGGTCTTGCCTTGGCATACTCAATTATAGTCGTAGTCTTTCCCGACCCCGCAACAGCATTTATTTTAATATTTCCTGTCGAATTGATAATTGCGAATTGCTCTTTTGTTAATTCCATTGTTTAAAAAGGAGAATAATTCTTCATGCCTGCAAATCTACCTTAAAAATCCTCATTCGTATTCTCCCTAAACAAAAAAAAATCCCCGCCTTTCAGCGAGGATTCTCCTAATTCCTAATTCCTAATTAAATAGCCACCATAAAAACCTCACTATGCGCATTCACCCCCGTATCCACATCCTTCTTAAAATTCTGAACCACAAAAGGCGTTGAAACACCCCCAACAATTACAGTATAATTATCAGCGTCAAGATGAGGAAACAATGCAACACCGTTTACATCAGTTTCAACACTAATTGCAGGCTTCGTTTTCGATTGAATTTTTACGGTAATACCTTCAATAACCGTCAATAGCTCCGCACGTTTTGCCGTAACTTTATAACTCGCACTTCCCGGTGGCGACAACAATTCCTTCACCGTATCAAAAGTGAAAAGTTTCGCCTGCCCCTGGTCATTTATATAAACCTTTTTTCCATCATCACAAACCCCCATCAACTGCCCAAACAACACATTGTTGGCAGCTATTTTCGCATTTTTTGCAGTAGTAGTGGTTTTAGCAGTTATAAATGCATTGTATAAATTCTCAAAAGACGTCGCATCCGTACTTACCGTTGCAGGAAATGCAGGTGGCATATTCAATGAAGCCACCAAAGCAGCCAAATGCGCCGCATCCCCCAAAAAAGTATTCATGGCATCATTCAAGCCCTTCAACTCAACCCAATTTTCATGCGTTGCCGCCAGATAATGCCCCTGTCCCGCACTGTTATACATGATATTATAAGTACTTGGATAAGCCTTTTTGATATATCCCTTCAAAATCTGAAAATGCTCCGTACATGGTTTTGCCGCAGCTATCAATTCAGTATGTAAAATCTCATGCCCTTCAGCCCTCTGAACCTCATTCGGCAAAACCATTGCCGCCGTCCGAACTCCCAACAATCCAGTTACATGACCAATGATATAACTCGGACTATAACTATGGAAATCCACCAGATTCCCAGCCAAGCTGTTATAAATCGCTTTCGAAATTCCATAAAGCTGCACCTCCGTGCAATGATAATCCGCCAATGTTTCTAATGCCATTTTATTTCTTTATTAATGAGCCGCAAACCTACGCTTTAATAAGTTAGAAAACGAATAATCCAAGATTAATGTGAAAATAAATCAAAAATAAAATTTGCAGATTCCATAAAATAAGACATAATACATTGTTAATAAGCCATTTATCAACAAATATACCCCATAAACAAAAACATGAATTCCATCTTGTAACGCATCAAATACATTTTGTAAGACATCATATCCATCTCTTAACGCATCAAATTCATCTCGCAACTCATCCATTTCATCTCGCAACCCATCAAATCCATCTCGTAACCCATCAAAATGTTATCGCAACACATCAAACCGATAAGGTACTAACCCCAATTCATTTTGTACCACACCCAATCCCTCTCGAAATCCTAAATTTCCCGCTATCCAGAGTTTCCCATCTAGTTTCTAAACCCTAAATTTATATATTCCTGCCTCTAAGCTATTTTTCCTTTCAGCCAGTTGCTGTAGTTGATCACTTCTGCATCTTCCTTCCATTCCAATTGGTCCGAATTGATGAAGTCATTGATTTTTGCAAGCAGCTTCGGGTTCTTCTGAATGTTGTCTTCATCAACCATCTCCCTCAAAATCAGCACGAATTCCCTTTCCCTTTCATTGTCAGCACTTCTGAACAGTTCACGGAAGTCCTTTCTGATCTGGGCAATTCGATAATCAAGAAAATCGAAATCATTCACTTCATATCTTATAATCAATTCGGCAATGGCTATCTTGAACTGTAATGTTTCATCGGCATTCTTATAGCTCTCATGCTGAAACAGCTTGTTGAATTGCTTCACCGATTTATGATAATCCTTTTTCTTGAACCAGAAGATTCCCAAGTTGAGATAAACAAACACCTCGTAGAAAGGAGTGTTCCGCAATGATTCGTTGCTCTGCAAATCCTCCAGCAACTCAATTCCTTTATCCAAATCGGTAACGGCATAATTCAAGACCAAGGCATTGTAATAGAAGAAGACATACTTGTCATAAAGCAGGCGATTATATTCTTCCAATCCTTGTTTCAATTGCTCGGCATATTCCAATGATGCTTCCAGCTTGTTGTTTGCAAAAAGCGAATTGACTATATAAGTCAGCATTTGCAGCTTATTGTTATGGTTGCTTTTATTGAACAGCTTCTCCTTTAAACATTGGTTATAGGCGTTCAAAAGATATTCCTCCAACGACTTGTATTCCTTACGCTGCAATAGAACCTGACTAACAGCTTGATAAATCTTGAACCTTAACGATGGACTATTGATGATGTCCTTATCCATCGAAAAATCATCCAATGTCTTTTGTAATAAAGTGACGACAGGATTTTCCGTTGAAGAAAAGTTCTGGTTCACCTTCAATCTATAGCTCACCACCGCCAGAATATCATCAATTTGTCTTATTTGCTTAAGTTGAGTTTCATTTTGCTTTCGCTTTTCGATATATATTTCCGGGTTGATGGAAACCATTTCGTGCGATAACTTGATAAAATCAGAATAGATGATGTCCAACAAATCATGCAAACCCAATTTACTTGCTTTGGTTTCAGCCTTTTTCAAGAAGAATTCCGACAACTTGAACTTGTTCCGAGTAAAATACAACTTGCTCGAAGCTATATGATATAATATATAATTAGTGTCATCTTTCTCAAAGTACTGCAAGGTCATGGCCCGTTGAACTTCATCGATCATTCTGCTTCGGAGCCGATAAAAGTTGTTCTTGTCCATGCCCTCGAAAAGTTTCTCATGAATCTCATCTTGAGAAAGTTTCTTTCCAGGTTTTCTCATCAAGTCAATGATTTTGATGTCTTTTCTATCCTCTATCCAATTGGTTCTGTTCAGGTAGAATTTTAAATGTCGAAGTTCGTCCTTAGACAAGTTGTCGACTATTTGTTCAAATATGTCCATAATGATTTATTGCGTTTTTAACATGTAAGAAATGTAAAATTATAATTTCTGTTGGAAATATGCAATTCGTATTTTTGTATCGTGAAAAAAGTATCTTTAACATCTCAAAAAATAGAAGCGTCATGAAAACATCATTCAAACAAATCAGCTGCATTGCCATTTTTATATGGATGGCATCAATGAATCTGGCAAATGCCCAGCATTTAAAGATTACATCATTCATTTTTCCTGATACGGCCAGGGTGTCCCAATCGTATAACAACATTCAGGTTGTTGTAACAAATACAGACTCGAATGCGGTCTTTACGGGTGCAATCAGTATAAGAATGCAAGTACAAGCCACACTTGATTCTTTCTTTCTTTATACCGATTCAACCAATTGGACCATTCCGGCTAACAACAGTATTACTTATTCTATCAATGGTTATCACTTCGTTACACCCCATCCTTATATGGCTGGTCATGATGTGATTATTGTATGGCCAGTGGCTGCTCCAAATGTTCCGATGGAGACCTTAACCGACAGTGTGTATATCATTGACGATACCGGAATTCCTGAAATAGACAGGGCAAAAGGCCTTTACATCTATCCAAATCCAGCAAATAAGGAACTTAATTATTTAATAAATCATCCTCAAAATGAGATTTATTATGTAAGAATTATTAGCGTATTGGGTCAAGAAATGGAAAGAATTAATCCCAACACTAGGAGCCTATCCGTTAATGACCTTCCATCGGGAATGTATTTTATTGAAATAAAACTCAAAGATGGCTCTTCCATCAAAGAAAAGTTCATCAAGGAATAGAATACGATTCTTTATCTCTAAAAATGAGACATATCTAGGCAATCTGTCCTTATAAAGTTCATTTATAAGACTTTTTATAAGGCAATTGGGGCTCAAGATGTGTTCCATAGACGTGTTTGGGAGCTATCCACTGCTCAAGATGTGTTCCATAGACGTGTATGGGAGCTGTCGGATGCTCAAGATGTGTTCCATAGACGTGTATGGGAGCTGTCGGATGCTCAAGATGTGTTCCATAGACGTGTATGGGAGCTGTCGGATGCTCAAGATGTGTTCCATAGACGTGT
>CAIWCG010000012.1 GCA_903911135.1 uncultured Bacteroidota bacterium | reverse complement strand
TTGGTGTAATTGCATACGCAATTTTGATGCTTTTTCCCGTTCATGAAACAGCTATATCTAAAATGTTTTCTAAAGCCGGTTGTTAATCTAGCCTGGAAAAGTTACCGGAGTATTGAATTAGGAAAGTAGTGAAAAATGTTTTTTCCATGCAACATCCAATTAGGAAACCATTTCAACTGTTTTTTATGCTTGTTTTCAGTTGAACTGGTCTAAAAGTTAATTATTGATGATATTGTATTAATGATGGGTCAGTTTCGAAAAGCTATTTTAATATGGCATATAATTCCTACTTTTGCCGCATGAAATTATATACCATAAATACTGGCTATTTTAAATTGGATGGTGGTGCCATGTTTGGCGTGGTGCCAAAAGTCATCTGGAATAAATTGATTCCTGCAGATGAAAATAACCTATGCAATTGGGCCTTGCGCTGCCTTTTGGTCGAGGATGGCAATAGCCTGACATTGATTGATAATGGACTTGGCAACAAGCAGGATGAAAAATTCTTAGGCCATTATCATCTTAATGGCGACGATTCATTAGAGAAATCACTGAATGAACTTGGTTTTTCTTTCGATGATATCACCGACATGTTTCTTACGCATCTTCATTTCGACCATTGTGGCGGAAGCATAAAATGGAATAAAGATAAAACAGGCTACGAACCGACTTTTAAAAATGCAACCTATTGGTCAAATAAAAATCATTGGCAATGGGCCACAGTTCCAAATCCTCGAGAAAAAGCATCGTTCTTAAAAGAGAATATTTTGCCTATTGAGGAATCAGGGCAATTGAAATTCATTAATGATGGCCAAGAGATTTATTCTGGTTTTAAGGTTCTTTATGTCAATGGCCATACAGACGGCATGATGTTGCCACATATAAATGTAAATGGAAAAACGATTGTTTTCATGGCTGATCTATTGCCTTCGACAGCTCATATTCCAATACCTTATGTTATGGGATTTGATACCAGGCCCCTATTGACTTTAGAGGAAAAGACCAGATTTTTAAACGATGCCGCTGAAAATGAATATGTACTTTTCTTTGAACACGATCCATTTAACGAATGCTGTACACTGCAAAAAACAGAGAAAGGAATTCGGGTAAAAGAGACATTTAAACTTAAAGACTTGTTTTATTGATTATTATTACCTAATTTTACACCCATAAATATTAAAAGGATAGACTTAGAATACCGAAAGCGAAAAAAGCATAACTAAAAATATATCATAATGAAAAAAATTACAAACTTTATCTTTATTGCGGTAGTAATGATTATTACAACCATTAGTGTTTCAGCTCAAACCATAGATGCTAGCATCAAGTATAATTATGGCTTTTGGAGCCTTGTAAACGGCACCAATAACTATCCAAATAAAAACATGATTTATGATAGTTTAGCTCTTGAACCAGCAGTAGATGGCAGTACCATGTGCACATTATTCCTTAAAAATTCAAGCAATCATTGCAAACATTTGATCATTACCTATAGTTATACCACTTCAGATGGTCAATTGAACAATAAATCATTGGACCTATTGGTAAACCCAGGACAAGATAAATACATTAACAATACTGATGGCACTTATGATAGATTGTCATTTAATGCCATGAAAATAACAGAGCCATTTAAGATTCAGTTATTTGAAGATTCAGGCAAATGCCGATAATATTTTTGTTCATTATCCTGTAGTTTTCCAAATAAAATTTTCGATATGTCCTTTTGTTTAAAAGGGCATATCTATTTTAAGGCATTTTAGAATTTATACGCTAATCCTAAACCCAAAACCTCTTTAAATTGTAATCGAGGACCAGTAGTTGTGACACTTACATTGTTGACCTCCTTAACTATAGGAACCGCAATGATGTCATCATAAATCATCTGCGTCTGTATATTTACAGAAACCAATTTATTCACTTTCATGTTTAATAATACCTCCCAGTTCTCTGAAATGTTTTGCGGGTTTTTTATGTAATTGCTGAAAAGTTCTAGTTTGGTCTGCAAGTTTATGTTTGTTATGATTTCTTGCTTGTAGGTAGCTCGAAAATAGGCACCGGCTTGCGTAAAGGTCTTCTTTCCATGAACGACGTTTCCGTTGGAATCAATTGTCATTTTTTCGTTTCCATAGGTTCCTGCATCAGCTATATCCTGGTTGTTTATTAATACCGTTTTTCCTGTTGCTGGTGATAAATAAAAGCTGAAATGTTCGCTTGGCTTGAAATCGAAACCCAAAGAATAAAGTAAATAAGCAGGAGACATGAACTTGGAAACTGGAATGGTATCAGTCACGCTTGTATATCCTTTCGCAAACTGAGTCTTGAAATTAACAAGAACTGTAGAAAAGAAATTACTGCTGCCTAACTTTCGCCCTAGTTTTGAGTTGAACTCAATTTTGTCTTCATTCTTTTGAATTCTAGTAATTCCAGTTTTTGTCATTCCATAAGCCAAGTCAAGTTGGTTGTTCCAGGAAATCTTGTCCTTGTTATAATTGGCGAACAATCTTAAAAATGCTGCACCACTTATGGCATCATCTCCACCAGCAGCCCAATGACTTAAATTTACTTGATTAAAATTCAATGCTGTAAGTCCTCCTGATTTCCAAGAGGTATCCTTTACGGCGGATGTTTGTCCTTTGGTAATAACCACTATGGACATGCATAATAATGCAACGATAATATTTATTTTATTCTTCATATAATATATTTTTGTTAATATTTCTATCAATATATTTTAAAGATTGAACCTAAAATGCAAGTTCTATCTTTGACCAAAAACAATTAGCATCGATTAAAAAATAACAGGACTTGGGTTTAATAGTGGATTGATACAAAACACTGGAATCTGTTGCTGATTTAAAATAATTGCCTGCTCGTCTCTACCGATTATGAAAGCATCCATATCTTTTTTCTGCTCAATCATGATCAGGTCTGCATCTATATAATTGGCATGAATAAGAAGATGTTTTACAAAATCGCTATCATTAACAGGTAATAATTTCAAAGTATATGTAATGCCATTCTGCTTTAATGAAGCTTCTATTTCCGGTAAAGTCAATTCCTCTACAAGCGAAGGGAAATTATTAAACTCATCCATCATTACTAAATGAAGGTTGGCATTAAAATATTTGGCATAATGAATAGCCCAATTTTCTATAGCCTTGGTATCTTTTGACAGATCCAACCTTAAGAGAATGTTTTTTATCGGTTTATAATTGGATTTCTTTTGAACCACAATAACCGGAATGGAAGTTCCATGGATGACTTTGCCAAAATAGCTTCCAGTAATGTGTTGAACACCTTTAACTCCATGCGTCCCCATCACCATCAAATATGCACCTATTTCCTCTGCAGCCTTGCCGATATGATCGAAGATATTTCCTTCCTTAACCAAAAAACTTGTTTTTATATTTTCCACCTTATTTATTCTTTCTGATTCGGACTGTAAGCGTTTCATGATATCACGATAAACAAATTGTGACTGCATCAGTTTGCGAGCCGCTTCATCTACGGGTGTCTCTTCAAAAATATTCAATAAGATTAATTCTGATTTGAATATTTTAGCCAGTTCAATAGCACTATGAATCGCTATATCCGTTGCTTCAGAGAAATCTACTGGAACAAGAATGATGTTCTTTTTATTGGTATTTGACATTATCATATTTAGTTTGAGGCTACAAAATAAGCGAAAAAAATATAAACACGCCCTTTTAGGTAACTTTTTTTAATATTTTTCAGTAAAGAATGCTTTATATAAATTTAAATCTTATTTTTGCCCCGAATAAACGACAAAAAAACCGTGAAGAATATTTATAATGCGACAGACAAAATAAGTATGACCGAAGGTTATTCCGTCATTAACCCCTCAAATATAAATGGATAATTTTGAACTCATAAAAGCAGATATCCTTAATAGGTTAAGGACGGAGCTGCCAAAAAACCTGTTTTATCACTGCCCGGAGCATACCTTGGATGTCATCGATGCCTCCATCAGGATTGCCGAATCTGAAAATGTTTCTGGCAAGGATTTATACCTGATTAAGGTTGCCGCTTTGTTTCATGACACAGGATTCTTGGTCGTTCACAGAGGCCACGAAGAACAAAGTTGCCTCGTGGCCAGAGAGTCCTTGAATGGTTATGGAATGCCCGAAACCGACATCGATAAGATTTGCGAGCTGATTATGGCCACAAAACTCCCACAATCTCCAAAAGACAAATTGGGTGAAATTCTCTGCGATGCCGATTTGGATTATTTGGGAAGAGACGATTTCTTCACCATCGGCAATACGCTTTACGAAGAAATGATGGATTACCGATTCCTTTCAAACGAAAGGGAATGGAACCGTTTGCAATTGAAATTCTTGGAAAACCATTCCTATTTCACCCCAACCTCCATAAAATTAAGGAACAACATAAAAAAGCAACATCTCGACCGAATCCGTGAAATAGTCGAAGGATATGGCACAGACCTCGCTTAAATAATTCCCTCACACATTCATTTTTCCAGCATAAAAAGGCAGATGCAACCCTCCAGCACCTGCCTTTTTCAATTATAGCCCGCTTAGACATCAAGAAAAATTTGGAGCCTACGGTATCTTCTCGAATCATCTTCGTCCTGCCAGCCATCGATTATCTGCCGCTAAACACCTAGGCCTTCGTAATGGCAGGATAAGCTGGGCATGTCAGGGCTATAAATGATGGCAGCTACCTCGAATCAGCTTTCATCCTGTTTCAAACAAGCAATGCAGACCCGAAAATAGTCGGCAAATGAAAATAATACGTCCATTTTCAAGGATAAAAAGCCTACTGAAACCTAAATGCACAAGATTATAACCCCAACAGCAAGCTATTCGGAAAATGAAATGAGGTCAACCGCCAGCGGTTGCACCCATTCTGAAAGTTTTTACCCCCCTACCGTTAATTCTATGCCCATTTGTAAAATGAAATGGCTCCCACCGCTGGCGGTTGACCCCATTCTGAAAGTCAAACACCCCCCAACCGCAACCAGGAGCATCCATTCGAAAAATCAAATGCCCGACACTTAAAGCGGGTGCTGTCATTCGAAAAATCAAATAGCCTCATCTAACAATTATTTAAGTCTAATCTATGGGGAAAAGTTCATTAAGATAACTCATGAACCCCAAATTAGCAATGAATTTAAAGCACTTTAATGCGATTATTAACGATCATTTCTTACATCAACAAAATAAAACAAACCGATAAGAACTAGATTTCCTACCCCAAGCAGTCCCATGGTTTCCACCAAATCGGATAATTTGCCGCCCAATAAATCATGAATGTTGCCTCCATAAAATAGCTGTCCCATTATGATTAATGAGGCCATCATTTTTGAAACTCCTTTGTTCACAAGAAAATAAATCAGCACCGTAATCAATGGAAGCGACAAAAGGAAATGTTCCGAGTCCGTCAACGTAAGCGAAGGAACCAACGCCAACAACAGGAAGAACTCGGAAATGAAATGGCCATTGCTATTAATCGTTTCGGACGTCTTAGCTGCACGTTCGTTTATTAAATGATTGACAATGAAAAACGAAACCGCCATCCCCGCCATCATCAAAAGAATAAGAAGATAAACTTTGTCAGGTTGCGGAATAAAAAATTGAATTAAATATTGGTATAAGATGGAATAAATAGTTTGTCGAGCATCAATAATTCCGGCGTTATGGGTTTGCATCGTTTGCAGCCATTGCGAATGTAATTCCACATTCTGGTGCACACCTAAAAACAAAGATGGAATCATCAAGCCTACCATCACCGTAATCATTGACAGCAAGGCAATCCCGAACTTTTTCCTTAGCAATAATGAAGGAATGAAAATGATGAAATGTGGCTTGAACAAGATGACCAATCCCAACAAAATGGCTGGTAAAAGCATCTTGCCATCAAGCATTTTCTTTAAACTGAAAAGAAGAATCGACAGTAACAAGATGTTCACATTACCTAAATGCAACTCCCGCTGAAGATGCACTATTCCTGCCAAGAAAACATAAAGCAAAATGCTCTGTTGATTCATTGGAATTTCTTTTCCAGCAATAATATTCGCCAGATATAAAGCCATTTTCAACACTTGAACAATCAAATACGCGATGATGAAATAATAAATTATAGCGGCAATTTTATAAGGCAAAAAGGTGAATGGAATGAAGAATGCCGCAGCAAATGGAGAATATTTATAATATCCAGAACCTAATCCAAACGCTTCATTATAGAGGGTTCCACCATTAAATAAGCGGGAGGCAGCAGTGTAATATACCTTGAAATCATTCAACCAAAACCTGCCATTGATATTTTCAATGATGAAGGAAACAATCAACACAATAAATAAAAAGATGGATGCCTTATTGCGTTTAAAAATATCCTTAACCTTGACCATATTGCTATTTGAATGCTGAAATTTATTCACGACGGCAAAGATATTGCTATGATTTGAATAATTTTGCATGATAAATATTAATTATAAATCATCATGACAAAGATTAAAGTTGCAATAAATGGGTTTGGACGTATAGGAAGAATGTTTTTAAGGGCTGCATTATTGGATAAGAATATGGAGGTAGTTGCCATAAACGATATTTCTGACACTCACACCCTTGCCTATCTTTTCAAATACGATTCCGTTCATGGGCGGTTTGTTGGGACGGTATCTTCCACTCCTCATTCGCTGATAATCGATGGTGTTGAAATAAAAGTATATTCTGAAAAAGCCCCTGAACTGTTGCCTTGGAAAGAACTGGGAATTGTTGTGGTCATTGAATCAACCGGAAGATTTACTGCTGCGGAAGACGCAGAAAAACATATTCTTGCCGGCGCAAAAAAAGTAATCATCTCCGCTCCTGGAAAAGGAAACTTAAAGACTATTGTTCTCGGTGTGAACGAAGCCTGTTTGGATGGCACGGAGACGGTGATTTCGAATGCCTCCTGCACCACAAACAACGCTGCTCCGATGCTGAAAGTTCTGGATGATCTATGGGGAGTAAAGAGTGCTTTCATCACCACGGTTCACTCTTATACCGGTGACCAGAATTTGCATGATGCTCCTCACAAAGACCTTCGAAGGGCCAGGGCTGCTGCCGTTTCCATTATCCCCACCACTACCGGTGCTGCCAAAGCGATTACGGATATATTCCCAAATCTGAAAGGAAAAATCGGAGGTGCAGGAATCCGTGTTCCGGTGCCTGACGGCTCCTTGACAGACATCACTTGCACCCTGAACAAAACCCCTTCCGTAGATGAAATAAATGCTGCTTTCAAACTTGCATCCGAAACCAACCTGAAACAATACCTGGAATATTCCACCGACCCGATTGTCTCCATCGATATCGTCAATAATCCACATTCCTGCATCTTCGATTCATTGCTTACCACCGTGGTGGGCGATATGGTCAAGATTGTTGGTTGGTATGACAATGAGATAGGATATTCCAATCGTTTGGTTGACCTGATAAATCTTATCTCCAAGAAATAAGCCATGGCTGCAGCTTCCTTGCACGAGACTCTTGCAAAATATATTCCCCGCGAATCGATAGATATCGTGTCCGAATGGATTTTGCACCACAAGATAAAGGTTACCATCACCAAAACCAGGACGACGAAATATGCAGACTATCGCCCACCGCAAAACGGAATCGGCCATCGGATAACGATCAATCACGACCTGAACCGCTACGCCTTTCTCATCACCTTTACCCATGAAATGGCCCATCTTAAAACATGGCTTATCCATAAAAATCTCGTCAATCCGCATGGCGAAGAATGGAAAAGGGAGTTCAAATTGCTGCTCCATCCCCTGTTGCACCAGTCCATTTTCCCTGCCGACATCATCCATGCCCTTAAAAATTATTTGTTGGACCCTGCAGCCTCCAGTTGCACCGATTTGAATCTTTCAAGAGTGCTGAAAAACTACGACAAGGACACCGACCAAACCCTTCACCTCGAAGAAATCCCCTTCAAATCGATTTTTGTTCTCGACAACGGCAAGGTTTTCCGCAAAGACGAACTGATGCGCAAACGTTTCAAGTGCACCGAAATCAAAACCGGAAAGATTTACCTCGTCAGCCCCATCGCCGAAGTGAGGGTGATCAAGGAAACCTGATCGCATCCCTCCATCTCATTTACAATTCAAGATTTATTTTGGAGCCTATAGGTTCTACTCGTATCATGGTGCGTCCCGCTATCCGCTGTAGCCGCTGCATCCCCTTTTCCGAAAAAAGCAGCGGGCTGCCGCTACTATCGGGGCTAGTTTTGACGGCAGGTTGCCTCGAAATGGCTTTCAGGAGATAGATAAATAAACTTTACCAAAGCGTGGAACTGTGGTAAAGTTCGGACCCATAACATTAATGATTCCTAATTTCCTTTTACTGCAGTTTATTATAATGGATTGCAGTAAAAGGTACCTTGCAGACCAATCCTTTATAATGGATTGCGGTAAAAGGTGCCTCGCAGACCAATCCTTTATAATGGATTGCGGTAAAAGGTGCCTCGCAGACCAATCCATTATAATGGATTGCAGTAAAAGGAGCCTCGCAGACCAATCCATTATAATGGATTGCAGTAAAAGGTGCCTTTCGCTCTACTTATTATAATGGATTGCAGTAACAAGTGGTAGATTCGATAAAAGACAATAAAAACACCTATCTAGAAATGTTCGCCAAAACCAAGTTTTATAATGAAAGTCAATTCGAAGCAACCTGCCATCAAAACTAGCCCCGATAGTAGCGGCAGCCCGCTGCTTTTTTCGGAAAAGGGGATGCAGCGGCTACAGCGGATAGCGGGACGCACCATGATACGAGAAGAACCCATAGGCTCCAAATGAGCTTAATGAATAAGGTAAAAAAGAGGAGGCGGGGTAGGAAAATGAAAAAGCCGCTCCATGGCTGAAGCGGCTTTTTGATAAGCTGAACAATCGGCGGTTAGAATTCCTCTTCGGTGCTTTGTTTGTCTATTACTTCGTCCATTTTTACCCCTCTCACCGTTTGTTTTTGCTTTTTAATCTGATTTCTAAGTACTTCGACAGCCGTGTTGGTGGCTTCTTCGAAGGTTTGTTTGCGCTCCTTGGCGATGAGCTCGTTTCCCTTCATGTTCACTTTAATCTGAACAACTTTATTTTCGTTGTTCTTGTTGTTTTCTAGGCGCAGGATCACCTCCCCATCCAAAATTCCGTCATGGAAATGGGTTAATTTGTCAACTTTCTCTTTAATGAATGCGAGCAACTTCCTGTCTGCATCAAAATGAACACTTTGCATGGTTAATTTCATAATTTTTTTCTCCTTTCTTAAAATTTTTAATATTTATTTATGCTCTTGGGTGCGCCTGTTTATGTATATTCTTTAGTTTTTCGATGGTGTTATGGGTATAAACCTGTGTGGCAGCCAAACTGGAATGGCCCAGAAGTTCCTTGACGGAGTTTATTTCAGCACCATTATTCAGCATGTTGGTCGCAAAACTATGCCTAAGCACATGCGGGCTTTTCTTGTCGTGGGTGGTTATCATGGCCAAATATTTCTTTACCAGACTTTGCACCACCCGTCTTGAAATCTGTTTTCCCTTGGTGGATAGGAACAAATAGTCGGTGTGTTGATGATTCTCATCATTTTTCCTTGCTTCGAGGTATTTGTTTATTACGTCTTTCATGGGAACAGAGAACGGAATTATACGTTCCTTATTACGTTTCCCCAAAACCTTTATGTTGTTGTTGTATAAGTCAATCGAATCGACTTTTAAGGATACCAATTCTGCCAATCTCATCCCGGTGGCATAAAACAATTCGATGATGAAATGATCCCGTAATCCGATATAATCATTGCCGAATTTAATGGTATCCAATAGTTTGTCCATATTATCCTTATCCACAAATACTGGCAATCGTTTTGACGTTTTTGGAGATTGGATCTTCAGCATCGGGTTCGTTTTGATGATCCCTTCACGAAGTAAAAATTTGAAATATGTTTTCAAGGTTGTAATCTTTCTGTTAATGGAACGGGGCGTGATTTTTTGCTCCATCAAATTTACTATCCAAGAACGGATGAAGATATGACTGACGTCAACAATTTCCTCTATTTGGAAATTTTCAGATAGATAAATGTAAAATTGGTCTAAGTCGTTTTGGTATGCAGTTAATGTGTGGGGGGAATACCGTTTTTCGAACTGGATATATTTAAAAAAACTTTCTCTCATCATTTCTTCCCCTTCATTATTTACGTGAGATATAATAGCATTGTACTAAATAGATTACAAAAAGTTACCAGAATATAAAAAATAGAAAACCTTGCATTGATTTTTCAATGCAAAGTTGACTATATTTAGACTATAAAAAACGGGAGAATTTAAGAAACTTTCAACAGCCCTTTGTTAATTAAAGTGCGGCCTCGTCTCTACGCAATTTAGCTATGTAAACTGCTTTTTTAATTTCTGTTCTTCTTAATACAGAAGGTTTGGTGAAGGCTTGTCTTGCTCTTAAAGCACGAACAGTACCAGTTTTGTCAAATTTCTTTTTGTAACGTCGAAGCCCTCTGTCAATTGGCTCGCCTTCTTTGATTGGAATAATTAGCATTATTAATGTTTTTAATTTTTATTAAGGGGGCAAATTTAAT
The DNA here is from genome assembly GCA_903911135.1 of uncultured Bacteroidota bacterium. Classification (GTDB taxonomy): domain Bacteria; phylum Bacteroidota; class Bacteroidia; order AKYH767-A; family JABDAW01; genus JABDAW01. The sequence continues at coordinate 8,556 of CAIWCG010000012.1, read as the reverse complement.
GAATGGAATGGAAATCACCAAAACTATTTCAATATTTCTCTTGAAATAACCAGTTTCTGTATTTCGGAAGTTCCTTCTCCTATCGTACAAAGTTTTGAATCGCGGTAATATTTCTCTACCGGAAAGTCCTTGGTGTAGCCATATCCGCCAAATATTTGTACTGCTTCGGTAGAAACCCTAACTGCCACTTCAGAGGCATAATATTTTGCCATGGCAGATTGTTTTTTTACATCCAATCCTCTATTTTTTCTGTCGGCAGCCTGAAAAATCAATAATTCGGCAGCTTCAATTTGGGTGGCCATATCAGCTAGTTTGAATGCTATCGCTTGAAATTCGCTTATCGGTTTACCAAATTGGTTTCTTTCCTTTGAATATTTTACCGAAGCATCATAAGCTCCTTTTGCTATTCCAAGTCCTAACGATGCAATTGATATACGACCTCCATCCAATATCTTCATGGCTTGAGGAAACCCATCACCAACTTTGCCAATTACATTGTCTTTATGAACTCTGCAATTATCAAAAATCAATTCTGTCGTTTCGGAAGCACGCATTCCTAATTTATTTTCTTTTCTGCCGCTAGTGAAACCAAGTGTGCCTTTTTCTATGATGAATGCGGTCATTCCCCTGCTATCACCTTTGTTTCCAGTTCGTGCAATAACAACAGCCACGTCTCCAGTTGCTCCATGGGTGATGAAATTCTTGCTTCCATTAAGTACATAATGATCTCCATCTAAAACGGCCGTAGTAAGCATTCCACCAGCATCTGAACCGGTATTCACTTCAGTCAATCCCCAAGCACCAATCCATTCAGCGGTAGCCAGTTTGGGCAAGTATTTTTTCTTTTGTTCTTCGCTGGCGCAAGTTAAGATATGGCCAGTACACAAGGAATTATGTGCAGCCATAGACAGGCCGATTGAGCCATCGATTCTTGAAAGCTCTACAATTGCAGTTACATATTCGTTGTAACTCAAGCCTGCTCCTCCATACTCAACAGGGACCAAAACACCCATCAATCCGAGTTCACCCAATTTCTTGAATATTTCAACAGGGAACTTTTGCGATTCGTCCCATTCCATCATTTTTGGCTTGATATGTTTTTCGCCGAAGTCCTTGATGGTAGCGGCAATCATCCGCTGGTTCTCATTAATTTCAAAATCCATTTTCTTAATTTTTAATTATAATTTACTAAACTTATGATATTTTCTGTGTAGGCCTTGATTTTTCCAATGCCACCCAATCCTTCCAATTCCACTATAAAAGCAAATCCCGTAACTTTTCCATTAAGCATTTTTACCAGTTCGGCACTAGCGGTGGCAGTTCCTCCTGTAGCCAAAAGGTCGTCATGAATGAGAATGTTCATGCCTGACTTTATGGCATCCTTATGCATTTCTATGGTTGAGGTTCCGTATTCGAGATTATACGCAAATTGAATCGTTTTACTTGGAAGCTTTCCGAGTTTTCGAATAGGAATGAATGGAACTCCAAGCATCAATGCCAAATGAAAGCCGAACATGAAGCCCCTGCTTTCGATGGCGGCAATGGCATCTATTTTAGTGTCTTTCAAGCGCAAAACGAACTCATCGGAAATCCGATTGCATAATGCTGCGTCCTGAAAAACGGTGGTGATATCCTTAAACAATATGCCCGGTTTCGGGAAATCGGGAATTTCCCTTATGGCGGCCTTTATCTGTGCTTCAATGGTCATCTGTTTTTAGATAGGGTGCAAATTTACGAAATATTTCGTCATCTATAAGAACCAGCCGTTTCAGGTCGGAGATGGCGGCATAGTTTCCGTGCTGTTTTCGATAGTTTACGATGGCATTTGCTATTGGATATTTGATGTAAGGATGCGATTTCAGTTCGTTGAAAGTGGCCAGGTTGATGTTTATCCTCTTGATTTTATCGGCATTTACGGTAACGTTGTTCTCCAACTGATTGAAATGAAGGCTATCGAAACCATAGACTTCAAAAAGCTGTTCCTTATAGGCAAAACCGCCCAAAAGATCGCGATATTTAATGATTCTTTTAGCGAAAGAAGGACCAATGCCGGGCAATTGGGTGAGCGTGATGGTATCGGCGGTGTTCAGCTCGAGGATGATGTCTTTTGGTTTATGATAGCCGCCGGTTTTTGATTGATAAATCGAGTCGTGATGGGTGGGAAGAATAGTGATATAAGGACTTAACCTATCGAATTCCTCGTCGCTGATGCCATAAATCTTCTTTAAGTCGGCTTTGGTTCTGAATTTCCCGCCTTTGGCAACAAAATTCAGGATGGTTTTTGTTTGTCTGTCGCTCATGCCAAGCTGTTTCCACTGCGTTTCGGTGGTGGTGTTGGGGTCGAATTCCATCAAGCCCTCGCTGTAATTATTGGGATTATCGGCAAAGGGATTATCAATGATTTCGCCATCATCGGCCACCTTATTTTGGTTGAAATCATTTATTTCCTTGCTGAATTTGGAAATATCCATCAGTTCCTTGTTGCCAAAACGGTCGTAAATCTTAAAGCCTATCATAAGCAGCACCAGCAGCGATATCAAGCCGATGATGGCCTTTCTTTGTTGCGAGCGGTAGGTGAGAAATTCCTGAAGATATTTTTTCATGATGAAGGTTTCAGCCATAATTTTATCAAGCAAAAAGCCGCCCTGCAAACACAGAACGGCTTCTTTTTCATCAAGAAATTGTTAGGCTATTACGGCGCTCAAGATGGCGCTCCATACGCTTCTTTCGCCTCTGGTGCTTTCGTAGCAGGCTCTATAATAGATCGTTTTTCCGGCATTGGATTCTTCAAAGGCCACTCCATATAAAAATGTGGTCACGGTTTTTGCATCGGCAAAATGGATGGCATCGGCAGCCAAACCTGGCAATCCGATGAAATATTCCAAAACGATGTGTTGTTTGTCGGGCATTTCGGCCGAATCGGGTGTTTCAGGATTTTGTAGTCTTAAAATCTGCTGCAGGTGAATGATGGATTCCATGGAAAGTTTCGGTGAAACCAACATTTTGGTGGAAGGGGTGCTATGCGTTACGTGCAATGGATGTCTTAGCGCAATGCGGTCATCGGAGGTATAAACCGATTCCATGATATCACCGAAAATGATGTTCATGATGGCCACTATTTTGCCTCTCAATACATCGCGTTTGTCTCTCCAAGGCTTGTTTTTTGTCAATGAATTGGTAGTTTTTTCATAGACAAAAATCCAACCGGTGGTTTCATTGTTTATCAAGTCAGCCAAGATGGTCATGTTCGCCAAGAGAATGCCCAATCGCACCTTGTTGGCGTTCAAATAAATGGTTGCCTCGGTTACAAATGCATTGAAATCTTCCCATTTTACTGGAAACACCCTATCGTGCAAGGCAATGGTGGCGATGATGAGCAGTTTGTGATTTTTCCCCCTGTTTTGTTTTAGAACCATCAGGATCAGTTCTTGGAGCGAATAGATTTTTTTCATGCTTAATTTTTATTAAAATTGTTAATACTTAATTTAGATATAATGTTCTCATTATTTTGATCATTTGTTGATTTCTCCGTAACCGAAGAAGATTTCTCCGCTACCGAAAAAGGTTTCTCCGCTACCGAAGAAGATTTCTCCGTAACCGAAGAAGGTTTCTCCGTAACCGAAGAAGGCTTCTCCGTAACCGAAGAAAGTTTCTCCGTAACTGAAGAAGGTTTCTCCGTAACCGAAGAAGAATTCTCCGTAACCGAAGAAAACCCATTCTCAAGGTAAAAAGCAGTTATTTTGCCTTGTGAGGAGGAAAAAGAGGGGGTAAAAAAAGAAAGTTGGCGGGTCAGTTGCATCTGTTGCAGCATTTTACCGAGGACTGGTGAAGTACCCCATATACGGTAAATTGCTCCAAGAGAGATGGTGATTCAGGAAAAGAAAAAATCCGTTTCGTATTCATCGCTGCAAAGATAAAAAAACATGGAACAACACCAAACCGTCCTTCCACAACAATTTTTAATTATATGAATGATCAATAATAATCCACTCGCCCCCAAAAACCGAAACGGGAGGGTGGCTGTATATATATAGTATGGGTGATTATTGGAAAAAGGTATATTTGCGGGATGAAAATGGAATGGGAAAGTGATAATGGAAGGGAGGAAGGATTGGAAATCCTTATTATTTTTGATTCAAGATGATTCAAATTCCAACTTAAAGACTGTTCGGAAAGGTTTGATAATAGGGAGTTTCCGACACTTTTAGTTTTTACAAACGGCAAGTTTTTATTTTGTTTGAGTGCGTTTAGGTGCGGAAATAAGGTGCGGAAAATTTCAGTAGTTACTCTCATCTTTCAAGGTCATTTTGTTTTACTTTTGATTCGTTTCGTATCTCCTCCAACTCCTCATTTCGTTGCGGTTCATTTGAGAATACTTTAAATCCACGAAGCGATTTTGCCAATTCTTTTTTGTCCAAATAATGTTTGTCAATAACAGCGTTATTTGCGTGTCCTGAAATTTCTTTGATATTAATTCCCTGCCTCAAATATATATCAAGACTGGTGATATAAGTTTTGCGTAAGCATTTGAATGTAAGGTCCTTTTCACCATTTGATTTTTTGTAATAATGGGTGAATCCATTAGACAGGGCTATTGACATTCGTTGCTCTCGGTTCTCAATAATATCGGGAGCTAAAATATATTTGTCAGTATCTTTATTTTCCTCATACCCGAGCTTTTTTAGTAAGCTAAATAATGAATCGGTAACGGGAATGTAAATATACGATTTGCTTTGCTCGTCATTGTGTTTCTGAATCCTATTTACCTTGTAGTCCTCAATTCTGATGTACAATGGAGTACCGTTCTTTTCAGTAGCTATTTCACTGAATTTTAGAGTAACGACTTCCTCACGCCTGCGCCCTGTTTCAAGTGCCAAGCGGAAACCATCTGCAAGCCAAGGACGAAACATATTTATTTTTTGTTTTGCTGTTTGTCCGATCTCCTTACTTCCATTCTCAAGGCGAACCTGATTTAACACCGCTTCAAATTCCTCAAAGGAAATTGATTGCGGATCGTGATTTATTGGTTTCCTATTTATATTCTTTTGATTAAACCAGTTCTTTACAGGGATTTCATATTCCTCGGAATACCACTTTAAAAAAGAGGTATAATAGGTCAGTTGCTTATTGAATGTCCTGTTGGCAATTTTCTTATCCTCCAGATACTTAAACACTTCTCCTACCATCTTGTCGTTTATCATTTCAACCGTCAGCGTTTTTATATCGTGCCCGTTATTTGTCCAACACTGAATTAAATTTGTCGCCGCCCGTTGCACATCTTTGATATGATGTTGAGTCCGTTCCTTTTGGCGATGCTCCGGAACTCCTTCGTTATTCAAAAAGCCCACATATCGGGCAAGAGCATGTATCAATAGCTGTGGTTTATTTTTTTCCTCTTTATTCCCTTTCTCTTTGTTCGTTTTAACCTTATACTTCCCTTCCTTAATATCTTTCTCAAATGCCATTGCCTCCTTGATAGCCTGATTCACGTCCCTTGTATCAAGCGTTTTAGTTTTCCTTTCGTTATCTGTGCCCGCCACATGAATATACACTTTGAAAGCGTGTTTGTCTCCAAATGGACAGCGGTTTATCGGTTTGTCTGTTTCCTTGCAAATTTCATACACATTGGTTTTGCATTTGTAACAGAAAACTTTTAACCCTTTCCACTTTTTTGCAGAGGGGTAAGAAAGGGATTTGGGGCTATCCGAAGGCATTATGAGGGTATCCGAAGGCATTATGAGGGTATCTGAAAGCGTTTTGAGGGTATCTGAAAGCGTTTTGAGGGTATCCAAACACGTTTTGAGGGTGTCCGAAAGCGTTTCAGGGCTATCCGAAGGCGTTTCGAGGCTATCCGAAACGGGCACTTTTTTCGGGGCGATTTTTTGGAGGTGGTTTGATTATCAATGCTATTTATTTTGAGGAAAAGGTGATTTGGAGGGTTTTGGGGGTCATATCCCCGATTTCCTTCTGTTATCTTCTTTGCAAAGCATTTGGCAGTTGTCGGCAGAAGTTTTTCCGCCTCCGTGCCAAGGTGTAATGTGGTCTGCTTCCATTTCTTCAATTTCAAAATGTTTTTTGCATACTACACAATTTCCTTTTTGTCTTTCGTATGCTTCTCGTTTCTGATTCGGGCTGAAAGCACGAATATTCAAATGTTTTTCTTTGCGCGTTAATACATAAGTATAAATCCCTTTTTTACTGCCAACATCTTCATCCTCCATTAGTGCAGCTACTTCTTTTTCCAGTTTCTTTGAATCAAATTTTTGGTCTTTGAACTCATTGTAAAGAAATCCCCATTCTACACCTTTCATTTCTCTGCGATATTTTGGAAAGACTGCTTTTATCCAATTTATTACACTTTGAAAATAAAGCCATAATTCGTTAGCGTTTGGTTCGTGTTGATTTTTGGACATATAGTTTTCTATATCTCCTTTAGAAATCCAATCAATCGCTGTTTCTAAATATTCCTGACGGTTTGCCGAACCGATTAGATAATCATCTCCAATTTTAGGGCGACTGTTTTTAGAAAAATAACGTTTGGCATCCGATACCCACGAACCTGAATAAACAGCATTTCGTAATTCCTGGTCGGTAAGTTTTAAACCTGCTATATTTATAGTCCTGAACCAATCCAATTTATCACTATCTGTTCCTGAACAAAAATAAATCATCAGCCGATAATTCAGGATTTGCTCTTGTTTGTCATCCTTGAGATTATGAAATGCCAATCCATTAATCGAAAAATCACCATTGATATATTGACACACTGAAATGGTGCGTTGCTGTCCGTCTATCACTTCAAAGTTACCATCATCACGAACTGCCCAATACATCACATTAAGAGGAAAGTTTTTGGTAACTGTATCAATAACAGCATTACGGTCTTTATCACCATAAATAAATTCCCGCTGATAGGGAGGGCGAATATCGAGCTTGCCGCCGAAACCTATAACACCACTTTCAGCGTTATCTTTATAACCCTTTGTTAATTCTCGGACGGTAATTTCTTTGAGTTCTATTTTCATATTTTCTTGTTTTTTATGAATATTCTAGCATATAAAGAGTAAACTATTTCATTACCATTGGAAAAATAATTACTAGACTTTGGCATACCTTTCATAACAGGATTACCGTTAGTTTTTTGACCCGAACTACCTGTTAAGGAACCATCTTGCCTTGTTTCTTTATACTCATCATAAAATTTAAAGCTGTTCAAGCCAAAACCAACTTTTTGAGATAACCCTAATATCTCAAATTGTTCAGGATTAAACTTATCAATAAAAGTAATTGGAACACCCATAACACCTGCATAATCCATAGGAATATCTTTTGTTACATCTACATTTATAGCATCGTAGTTATCATACTTTGGGTAGTCAATTTCATTGTATTTTTTGAAAAGGACTAAATCTTCGTGTCGTTCTTCATAATCTAAATTAGTGAACCAACGAACTCCTTTTACTCTTATAAACTTGTTCCCATCTTCATCAGTTCTGCTACTCGCAGCATCCAAAGTATAATGCTCTGGTACTCCAAATTCCCTATCACCGCTATGAATGCTTGGACCAAACCATATTTTATTATCCTTAACCAATTTGAATATTTCTTTATAGGTTAAAGCATTAAGGTTTCCAATTATTATAAACTTCTTATTTAATTCTATCAACTGCGCCACATATTCTCTGAATAAAGAAAAAGGCGGGTTGGTTACTATAATATCAGCTTGTTTCAATAGTTTGATACATTCAGGACTACGGAAATCTCCATCACCTTTTAAGTGTTTAATACCGATTTCTTCTGCATCAGGAATTTTGTTTCCATTTTTGTCGCCAGTGTATTCTAAGTAGATGGCTTTTTCGGATTTGTGTTCGCTAAAGAGGTCTGCATTTTGGTTTTTATAACAGGTAGTAATCAGTTTTTTCAATCCTAAAGTTTCAAAGCTGTAGGAGAAATAATGGAAGAAATTACTTACACGTGGGTCATCGCAATTACAAAATACCACCTTGCCCTTGAAATGATCTTTGTAATGACGAAGCTCCTTTTCAATGTCGGATAATTGTGTATAAAACTCATCCTTTTTAGAAGTCTTGGCAGCGTGGAGGTTTTTGTTTGAGGATTTATTTTCCATGGCTGCAATATTACAAATTATTTTGGCAGAAAAATCTGGCTTCAGAATTCATTCTTTCATCCTTTTATGATACCGACCTTTTGGGAGGTGCAATAAAAGGATGATTAGTATTATCATGATTATGAAAAGCGGGACGTGTATGCAATCGTCAATGACCGCATTGTAGAGCAATTGGAACAAGGCATTGTTCCATGGAAAAAGCCTTGGAGAGAAGCAGGGCTGCCAATGAATCTGATTTCTGGTAAAAAGTATCGGGGAATCAATGTAATGCTTCTCGGGTCACTTGGGTATCATCAAAATTGTTTTCTGACTTTCAAACAAGTCAAGGAGTTGGGAGGCTCGGTAAGGAAGGGTGAAAAGCCCTGCCCCGTAGTCTTTTGGAAGGTAGAGGAGAAGGAAGATGAAGTTACCAAAGAGAAGAAAAACAC
>CAIWCG010000011.1 GCA_903911135.1 uncultured Bacteroidota bacterium | reverse complement strand
TCTTTCGAAGTTACCTGCCATCGGTAATAGCCCCGATAGTAGCGGCAGCCCGCTGCTTTGTTTCGGCAATAAGGATGCAGCGGCTACAGCGGATAGCGGGACGCAGATGGGACGAGAAGAGGATATAGGCTCCTTATTGAAATTATGAATTATAAATTAAAAACATTTATAATTCATCATTCACCATTTATAATTCCTTTCGGTATCCTAATAGATTCGAGGGTATTTGGCGGGGTTATAATCCTGCATCATGCCATAAACCTTGTCGAAGATGTTTTCGGCATTGGGCTTGGAGAAATAGTCGCCATCGGAGCCGTATGCAGGCCTATGAGGATGTGAAGTGAGTGTGGCAGGTGGCGTATCGAGGTATTGATAGCCGTGCTGCAGTTCGAGCACTTGCTGCATCATGTAGGCCGTGGCACCACCAGGAACATCCTCGTCGAGGAAGAGAATCTTGTTGGTTTTCTGCAATGATTTCACGATGATTTTGTCGAGGTCGAAAGGCAAAAGCGTCTGTATGTCGATGACCTCGCAAGATATGTCGGACTGCTGCAGTTGCTTGGCAGCTTCCATGGCTATGCGGCAGGTAGAACCATAGGTAACGATGGTGATGTCGGTGCCTTCCATGAGGATTTCAGGCATGCCCAGCGGCACTTTGTATTCGCCGAGATTGGAGGGCAGTTTTTCTTTCAAACGATAGCCGTTTAGGGGCTCTATCAGCAAGGCAGGATCGTCGGAAGCAAGCATGGTATTGTAGAAACCGGCAGCCTGCGTCATGTTCCTCGGCACGAGCACAAAAACGCCACGCAAGGCATTGATGACCATGCCCATGGGAGAGCCCGAATGCCAGATGCCTTCGAGCCTGTGGCCACGGGTTCGGATGATGACAGGGGCCTTCTGTCCACCTTTGGTGCGGTATTGCAAAGTGGCCAAATCATCGCTCAAAATCTGGATGGCATAGAGAAGATAATCGAGGTATTGTATCTCGGCGATAGGTCGCAAACCCCTCAAGGCAAGACCTATTCCCTGTCCTGCAATGGTTGCTTCACGAATGCCGGTATCGGTAACGCGAATCTCTCCGTATTTATCCTGCATGCCAGCAAAGCCCTGGTTCACATCGCCTATCTTTCCCAAGTCTTCGCCAAAGGCCAAAACCAAAGGATTGTTGCTGAAGATAACATCGAAGTTGGCTTGCAATAATTCGCGTCCATCCATCATCGGAGAGTCATTGTTGTAGGTCGGTTTAACCGCTTTCACCTTCAAGGCAGAGAGGTTTGAATGGCTATGAAGATGCGAATTGTATCGGTCGAAATTGATGGCTTCCGATTTGTTTATCCAATGAAGAAGCGCGGTTTTGGCAGGGATATTTTCATTCGCCACCAATCTTAAAACACGTTTCACAGAACTGATGATTTCCCTTCTGGAGGCATCTATGGTTGAAGTCAGTTCAGTTTTTATTTTGGTAATGAAAACGCCATTGACACTGGTCTTGGCAAGCTCATCAAACAAGGCAGCAACTTCTGTTATCTCCGCCTTTATCGGGTTGCTGAAGTCTTCCCAAGCTTTCTTCTTGCATTCGTTCACATATTTCTTGGCTTCAGTTTCTATGGCTTCCAATTCTTCGGCGGTAGCTATGGTATTTTGAATGATCCATTCCTTGAATTTCTTGATGCAATCGAATTCCTCTTCCCAAGCCAAGCGCTCTTTGCTCTTGTAGCGTTCATGAGAACCCGATGTGGAATGCCCCTGTGGTTGCGTCATCTCTTGAATGTGGAACATGGTAGGGACATGTTGTTCGCGGCAAAGCGCAATGCCTTTTTCATAAGTCTCGCAGAGAGCGGCATAGTCCCAACCTTTGCAGGTATAGATATAATAACCATCCTTGTCATCGGTTCTTTCGAAGCCTCGTAAGGCATCCGAGATGGAGTCTTTGGTGGTCTGATATTTCCTGGATACCGATATTCCATAGCCATCATCCCAAATGGAAATGGCCAAAGGAACTTGCAAAACACCTGCTGCATTGATGGTTTCGAAGAACAATCCTTCGCTGGTGCTGGCATCGCCAATGGTTCCGAAAGCCACTTCATTTCCTCCATTGGAGAATTGGTCGAAGGACTTTAATCCAGCATTTTTTCGATATACTTTTGAGGCATAAGCCAAGCCAAGCAGTCTAGGCATTTGGCTAGCTGTAGGCGAAATGTCGGCAGAAGAATTCTTCATGTCGGTGAGTCTTTTCCAACTGCCATCTTCGTTGATGCTTCGAGTGCCGAAGTGCCCATTCATGGACCGTCCGCCTGATGCAGGTTCGAGTTCTACCGATGGATTGGCATATAGCTGGGCAAAGAATTCGGTAATGGTATAAGCCCCGATGGCAAACATGAAAGTCTGATCTCGATAATATCCTGAACGGAAGTCTCCCTTCTTGAAAACCTTGGCCATGGCTATCTGTGCCAGTTCTTTTCCATCGCCGAAGATGCCGAACTTTGCCTTGCCCGTCAACACTTCTTTTCTTCCCAACAAGCTGGCCTGTCGGCTTTCGTTTACCAAACGATAATCGTTCATGATGGTCTTCTTGAAATCCTCGAAAGAGAGCTCCCCAACCATCGCCTTTAATTTTGTTTCCTTTGCCATAACCTCAACGAATTTTAAAAATTACATGTGGCAAATATAAATAATCTACCCTTAAATTAATTATTTGTAGGTTTGCAAGTAGAAATTATGGAAAAAGAAAACACCAAATTCAGCATAACCAAGCGCATAAAAAGCTTCCAGTATGCCTTCCAGGGCCTGAAAACACTGCTAAAGACGCAGCACAATGCCCGTATCCATCTGTTGGCTACCATCGTGGTAGTTCTTGCCGGGTTCCTGCTGCATGTCTCCAAGACCGACTGGGCTTTGCTCCTCCTGGCCATCGCTTTGGTGTGGATTACAGAAGCCATTAATACTGCCATAGAATTTGTGGTGGATATAGTGCAGCCCGACTACCACCCTCTTGCCGAAAAGGCCAAAGATGTGGCAGCTGCCTCCGTGCTCATAGCGGCTCTGGTTGCGGTTATCATCGGGGCTTTGGTGTTTCTGCCCTTGTTGATTCATTAGTACTATAATGCCTTTATGAGTACACCTAAACGGATACAATTATAGAAGCATCTTAATTATTTTTTGAAGCCTATATCCTCTTCTCGTCCCATCCACTACCCGCTATCCGCTATAGCCGCTGCATCCCTATTGCCTAAACAAAGCAGCGGGCTGCCGCTACTATCGGGGCTATGATTTGACGGCAGCTTGCTCGAAATAAATTCAAAACCTGGATTGAAAATCCATAATCATTCCAAACTTAAACAAATAGGATACTATTTATATTTGGAGTGCATTTCGGGTTTTATAGCTTAAAAAGACGAATGGTGTCATTCCTTGTCGGAACTTGCATCCTTCGTGTACGAATGGTGCATCTCCCGTGCAGAACTTGCATCCTTCGTGTACGAATGGTGCATCTCCCGAGAAAAAATGGTATCCTTCGAATACGAATGGTGCATCTCCCGAGCAGAACTTGCATCCTTCGTGTACGAATGGTGCATCTCCCGAGGAAAAATGGCATCCTTCGAATACGAATGGTGCATCTCCCGTGCAGTTATAGCACCATTCGTGTTTTTGCACTGAAAAATGGGGTAGAAAAAACTTTTCATTCATGATTTTTGATAAGACTCAAGCCTAAATTACCTTGAAAAATTAGTTATTGAGACATATCCATAAAAAAATGAACCAATTGCGGTTCCTTTTTTATTTCATGTTGTTCTTATAATTGCTTCGCATTTGGCGAGCTATCATAGGAATATCAAAATACTTATGTTAATCACGAATATTTTACACTCCCATAAGGGCAGCCATCTTGTTTTGGGTGGCCTTGCTTACCGCCATGAGTGGCATGCGGAGATGCTCTTGGGTGATGTCGAGCAGGTTCAATGCCATTTTGATGCCGGCAGGATTATTCTCTATGAACAGGCTGTTGGTGATGTCGAGCAACTTGTAATGCAGCTTGCGGGCATCGGCAAAATTGCCATCCATGGCATGATGGACCATGGTGGAAAATTCCTTAGGGTAAGCATTGGCCACCACCGAAATCACTCCATCGCCACCCAAGGCAATGAACGGAAGCGTGATGGTGTCGTCGCCCGAAATCATGAGGAAATTCTTGGGGCGGTTCTTGAATATCTGCATGAACTGGTCGAAGTTTCCGGATGCCTCCTTGATGCCGATGATGTTCTTGAAATCGCTGGCAAGGCTCAAGGTGGTATCAGCAGAAATGTTCGAGCCCGTACGGCCAGGAACATTGTATAAAATGATGGGCACCGGACTACTTTCGGAAATCATCTTATAGTGGTTGTAGATACCCTTTTGGGTCGGTTTGTTGTAGGCCGGGCTGACAGACAGGATGGCATCCACATCATCAAAATCGCCATCCATCAGGCAATCCAGCAAGTCTCGGGTATTGTTTCCTCCATATCCCACCACAATGGGCAATCGGCTATTGTTTTCTTCTTTTACGAAATCGAGAACGGCACGTTTTTCATCCTTGTTCAATGTAGCGGCTTCGCCAGTGCTGCCAAGCGGAACCAAGTAATCCACCTTGCCTGCTATTGTATGCTCTATCAGGCTTTTGAATGATTTGAAATCGATGCTGCCATCCTTGTGAAAAGGCGTGACCAAGGCAACACCAACCCCTTTTAGTTTTGCACTCATGTATTTATTTTGTTTAAGTAATAGTCTGTTTGTTCAATGAAATGTTTTAATGTTTCGTTCTTTGGAGTATGAATCATGAAGTCATAGAAACCGGTGTTCTTCATGTCATATTGCCCCACCCTGAACTTGGCTTTTGATATGGCTGAAATATATTGCAACGGAAAACACAAGCCGATGTTCAGATTGATGAGAATATCGAATTCCTCATTGATGAAATTTTCTACCAAAGGTGAATTCGGCACCATATACCAGTTCAGGTTCTTGCGGGAAAAGAAGTCTAACCCTAGCTTTGCAAACTGTGTGGCAGGCAGTTCCTTTTTATCTACATAACCCAACGAAACGACTTCCTTTTTATCAGCCAACAGCTTCCTTACATAGGTCTTAACTATCTCGAAGTCCTCCATTTCAGTGGCATTGTAAAGCACCCCAATCTTTTTGGCATCATGTATTCCAATGACTTTCCTGTTTCGTTGGAAACCTTTTATTTCCTTTTGAAACCGGTACTTGGCAAATGCTAACCGAATGCGTTTATTTATGCTCACTTTATTTTTTTAAGGGAGGCCAAAATTATAATTTTATTGGAACATTTGAATGAAGTCGTCCTCATTTATGATTTTTATCTTCAATGATTCGGCCTTTTCAAGCTTGGAAGGACCTGCTTCTTCGCCAGCTATCAGGTAAGTTGTTTTTGATGTAACGCCACTTTGATTCTTGCCTCCATGCAGTTCTATCAATATTTTCAGCTCGTCTCTAGAATGCTTTTCAAAAGTTCCGGAAATGACAAATGAAAGTCCTTTAAGCTTATCGCTTACCGGCTGTTTGATGCTGTCGGGATGGATTTCCATTTGTAATCCTGCCTGTTTTAATCTTTCCACTATTTCCAGATTGCGTTTATCCTTAAAATATTCGATGATGCTTTCAGCAATCTTATCTCCTATCTCTTCGGTTTGTAACAAATCTTCCAAACATGCATTTTCGATGGCATCTATCGTTTTGAAATGTAAGGCAAGTTTCTTGGCCACTGTTTCCCCTACATACCTGATTCCCATTCCATATAACACCCGCTCGAAAGGTATCTTCTTAGAATCTTCTATTCCTTTTATAAGGTTATCAGCCGATTTATCACCAACTCTTTCGAGACTTAACAACTGTTCCTTATTTAAATAAAAAAAATCAGCTATATTATGTATCAAACCTGCATCAAACAAAAGTTCTATGGTTTCTATACCAAGGCCATCTATATCCATGGCTTTACGGCTCGCAAAATGTTCCATTCTTCCTTTTATCTGCGGTGGACAGCCCAATTCATTTGGACAATAATGAATGGCTTCTCCTTCCTTTCTTATAAGTGCTGTCCCACATTCCGGGCAATTCTCAATGTATTTAAGTTGATGCATGCTGGTACGTTTCGAAAAATCCACCCCGGTAATTTTTGGAATGATTTCACCACCTTTTTCAACGAAAACGATATCACCGACTCTCAAATCTAGTTTGGCTATTTGATCAGCATTATAAAGCGAAGCCCTTTTTAAAGTAGTACCAGCTAAAAGAACAGGTTTAAGATTTGCTACCGGAGTGATGGCACCAGTTCTACCAACCTGATAGGAAACCGATAACAATTCTGTTGCCACCGATTCAGCTTTGAATTTATAAGCGATGGCCCATCGAGGAGTCTTGGAAGTAAATCCCAACTCATTCTGTTGTTGATAGGAATTGACCTTTATCACCACCCCATCAATATCATAAGGAAGGTTTTCACGTTCTTTTCCCCATTCTTTTATAAAGTTGAAAACTTCGTATAAGGTCTTGCACCTTTGCATGTGCGGTGATATTTTAAATCCCCATTCCTTAGCTTTCTTTAGGCTTTCATAATGCGTTTTGAAGGGTAAATCCTTACCGTAAAGAAAATATAAGAAACTGTCCAGTCCTCTTTTTGCAACTATCGAACTGTCCTGCATTTTCAATGTACCAGCAGCCGAATTTCTAGGGTTGGCAAATGGAGTTTCACCTATTTCAATGCGTTCCGCATTTGTTTTCTCAAAGGTCTTGATGGGCAAAAATATTTCTCCCCTTATTTCAAATTCCTTTGGAAAATCATTTCCTTTTAATTGCAACGGAATGCTCTTAATCGTCCTCACATTGGTGGTAACATCATCACCTTTTTCACCATCGCCTCGAGTAATGGCTTGGGATAATTTCCCTTCAATATAAGTCAAGCCAATTGCCACCCCATCAAATTTCAATTCACAGACATATTCGATATTGTCGCCAATGATTTTCTTTACTCTATTGTCAAATTCTGTCAGTTCCTCTTCTGAATAGGTATTGCCAAGAGACAGCATCGGATATTTATGTCGAACGGATTTAAATTCCTTTACCACATCTCCTCCAACACGTTTTGTAGGTGAATTTTCATCCGCAAATTCTGGGTATTCTTTCTCCAACTTATTGAGATCTTCAAGAAGCATATCAAATTCATAATCGCTGATGCTGGGCATCGCCTGAACATAGTATTTGTAATTATGTTCATTGATTTGATCTGTCAATTCTTCAATTCTCTTTTTTGCTGCTTCCGTGGTCATAGTATTTTATTAGGGTTCCAAAAGTAGGAAAGAGCTGGGAAAAGATATGTTGGCTATTGATAATTTTAAATGAAATATTCAATACATTTTTCTTTTATATACATTTGCCGAACGAATTATAATTATAAAATTTCGATATGACCAAACTTATTTATACCTCCGAAAACTTTAAATGGATGGATATTACCGCTCCATCAAAAGAAGAGCTCAAAGATTTTTCTAAAGAATATGAATTGGACTATTATTCATTGATGGATTGCTTGGAACCAAATCATCTTCCAAAGAAAGAAAAGCTGCCCAATTTCACCTTTATGATTCTGCGTGTGTTTGATCAAAAAGGCACCAAATATCCTTCCTCCATCCAAGAAATGAGTAATAAGATTGCAATCTTTTTTAATAAGGAAACCATTATTACTGTCCACCGGAGTCATAGCCTTATTCCAGAACACATAAATGAAAAATATCTCGCCCCTTGCCTTATCAATGACACTTCTGAAGTTGTAACAAAAATCATGTCCTATGTGTTGAAATCCTATGAACCAAATGCCATTCATCTTTCTGAAGACATTGATATGATGGAAAAACAAGTGTTTATTGATACGCAAACAAAAATAACACTTGAGGAACTTTATTACTTAAAGAGCAGTTGTCGTCTTAACAAAAAAATCTTGAATCTTACCAAGGATGTCATCCACCAACATACCACCACACCTGAAGATTCTTCGGCACTGCAAGACGTGAATGACATGCTTCAAAAACTATCCTTAAGTTTTGAAGAAACCTTTGAAGATGCCACCAGTTTATCGAATATATACCTATCCATTGTTTCTCAAAAGACAAATGATGTGATGAAATTGCTGACCATATTTTCTGTTTTCTTCATGCCTCTAACCTTCATTGTAGGCGTTTACGGCATGAACTTTGAAAACATACCCGAACTTCATTGGAAATATGGCTACCCGATGGCATTATTCACTATGCTCATCATCGGCATCGTGATATTCATTTGGTTCAAGAGAAAAAGAATCATCTAAATAGACCTTTCGATTCCTCCCTAATTTCAATTAATCTTTCTTGCATTCGGCATACATGTCATTTGCCATTTTCTCTCCCCAATGTGGCATGATGCTGCTGCCAAGTTTAAATGTTTTGAATTTATTTACAGATTCTTCCAACAAAGGCTTGGCCTTGTCTTTTCCGCCGCCAAACATGGCTGGAGTAAAGTATTTACCCATGCCGAGCATCAGATAAGGACGCGGATTGTTTGGATTCATTGACTTTGCCTTTTCCTGATTGGTGGCGGAGATGGTTCCATATTTCTGACCCCGAATCATTGGGTTTACCTTAATCCTAGAAGAAGCTGCCCAACCTTTCAAGACATATATTTCAGAATTGTTGGCACTTTTCAAATCAGCCTTGTCCAAATATTCTTCAGCCTTATCGCAATAGCCATCCACCTTGTCATTATCCTTTTCCACATTGGCCATCATCAAATAGCTATAAGCGATATAATATTCCGGAAGCCATTCTGCCTTTTCGGCATTCGAAATCCGTTCGAATGAATTAGCCAAAACTTGCAACGATGCGATACTATGAGTGGTATCCAAGGTAGCGATATTTTTCTCCATGGCCGATACATATTTGGCATTCTGACCAAACATCAGCAACACAAAACTAAAACTGGCAGTTAGAAGGACGATTTTTTTCATGACGCGAATAAATTATTTCTTGTTCTTTTTCTTCTCCAATTCACGCATCATAGTAAACTGCTTGAGATAATATTTCATGTCCAAAGCACGCTCACGAACCCTATCCAAAAAATATTGAAGCATTGTTCCGGCGGTCTCATCCCCATGCCAAAGTTCGTTCTTGTCATGCATTTCCTCCCAAAGTTTTTCATCCGCATCCAAATCCGTTTTCCAGGCAAATTGCGACGTACTCAATCGATTCTGAAGTTCCTTGTCCATCAATACATTTAATTTGGAAACATACGAATTCAACGAATCTTCCCACATTTTCCTATGCGACTTCAAACAAACGAGCAAATCGTCATTCGTCTGAAAATTATCAAGACATTTCACCAACATGCTGTCGATATGATACATCTGAATCGTATCCCCGTCATCCATCAGATAATTACGCGTTTGGGCCTTGGACGAACCCCAAAACAAGGCCGTAAACACAAAAAATAGCAGTACTTTTTTCATCTTAATATATTATTATTTTAAGGCGGCTAAATTACAAAAGATATTGAATTTTAAAATCAAAACCACAAATATTTCCTCCGTACTTTCATTTATAATTCATAATTTATAACTTATAACTTTTTTAAGGAGCCTATATTCTCTACTCGTCCCATCTACGTCCCGCTATCCGCTATAGCCGCTGCTTGCCCTTAACCGACACAAAGCAGCGGGCTGCCGCTACTATCGGGGCTATGCTTTGA
>CAIWCG010000010.1 GCA_903911135.1 uncultured Bacteroidota bacterium | reverse complement strand
GCAGCGGCTACAGCGGATAGCGGGACTGGCCATGATACGAGATGAGGATATAGGCTCCAAGAAAGAATTAGGAATTAGAAATTAGGAGTTAGGGGATGGAGCAAATGTTTTATGTGTGGAAAAAGCATTGGAGATTATGCTATTGTTCATTCTGTGTTAAATTATCAAATCCTTTCCTTATTTTTGCCGCATGCTTATAGAAACTACCGTCTTGAAAACTAAAAAACAAGAGATAATTATCCCTGAAAAAACCTTGTTGAAGGCCTATCAACTGATGACTACTGCCCGTTCGATGAGTGATTTGTATGAAGAGCGTTCGGCAGTTACGGCCAAATACGTTCATGCCTGTTCACGTGGTCATGAGGCGGTTCAGTTGGCTTTGGGTCTACAGCTTAAACCACAGGATTTCCTATCGGCCTATTATCGCGATGACAGCATCATGCTTGGCATTGGCCTGAAACCGTATGAGTTGATGCTGCAATTGATGGCCAAGCGTGATGATCCGTTTTCGGGTGGAAGAACCTATTATTGCCACCCAAGTCTCAAACGAGATGATATGCCAAAGATACCACATCAATCTTCGGCTACGGGCATGCAGGCGATACCAACTACGGGCATTGCCATGGGTATTCAATATTTGGAAAAGCAAAACATATCTTCGTATAAAGGCGATGACAAGCCGGTGGTGATTTGTTCTATGGGTGATGCTGCCGTAACGGAAGGGGAGGTGGCAGAGGCATTTCAAATGGCGGTCTTGCATCAATATCCGATCATCTATTTCATTCAAGATAATGATTGGGACATATCGGCCAATTCCAAGGAAACCCGTGCCATGAATGCTGCGGAATATGCAAAAGGATTCAAGGGTTTGGAGGTTCGATCGATAGAAGGCAACAACTTTTTCGAGTCTTATAAGACCTTATACGAGGTTATCCAAACGGTGCGCAAGGAACGTCGTCCATTTCTTATCCATGCCAAAGTTCCGCTATTGGGACATCATACTTCGGGCGTAAGGAAGGAATGGTATCGCGATGATTTGGAGGCAGCCAACAAGCGCGACCCATTGCCTATGTTCAAAAAGCAGTTGATAGACCTTGGTTTTGATGAAAACGTACTTGAAGACATCGAACTCCTATCCAAGAAAATTGTGCTGGAGGATTATGAAAAGGCATTTGCCGCAGAAGATCCAAGACCTGAAGACCTATTCACTCATGATTTTGCTCCAACACCCATAACGGAAGAAAAAGGGGAACGAAGTCCTGCCGGAAAAGAACCCACCGTGATGGTTGATTGCGCTTTATTTGCCGTTAAGGAGCTCATGACCAAACATCCGGAATGTCTTCTCTATGGTCAGGATGTGGGGGGTAGGTTAGGTGGTGTGTTTCGTGAAGCTGCCACTCTTGCCAAGACTTTTGGTGACGATAGGGTTTTCAATACTCCCATCGAGGAGGCCTATATCATCGGGAGTACGGTGGGTATGTCTGCTGCCGGTTGCAAGCCCATTGTAGAGGTTCAGTTTGCCGATTATATCTGGCCAGGATTGAATCAATTGTTTACCGAAGTGAGTCGCTCCTGCTATCTGTCCAATGGAAAATATCCTGTTTCCTGCATCATTCGAGTGCCCATTGGTGCTTATGGCAGCGGTGGTCCTTATCATTCCTCGAGTGTCGAGTCGGTGTTGTCGAATATCAGAGGTATCAAGATTGCCTATCCATCTACCGGTGCCGATTTAAAGGGACTGATGAAGTCGGCCTATTATGACCCCAATCCGGTGGTGATATTGGAACATAAAGGCTTGTATTGGTCAAAAATAAAGGGAACGGAAGAAGCCAAAACCATTGAACCTGATGAGCATTATGTCATTCCTTTTGGCAAGGCGCGTATGGTTCAGGAAATTGATCCTGATGATGTGAAAGGAATGCCTACGATGACTGTCATTACTTATGGAATGGGTGTTTATTGGGCCAAGAACGCCTCCAAACAGTTCCCAGGAAAGGTTGAAATCATTGATTTGCGTACCATTCATCCCATTGATGAGGCTGCCATTTTCGCCTCCGTGAAGAAACACAACAGGTGTCTCATCGTTACCGAAGAGCCCATCTTCAATACCTTTGCACAGTCGCTTGCAGGCAGAATTCAGCAAGAATGTTTCCGCCATCTGGATGCTCCGGTTCTCGTTATCGGTTCCGAAAACATGCCAGCCGTTCCGCTTAATTCATTGCTGGAACAAACCATGCTTCCCAATGCCGACAAGGTGGCCAAGAAGATGAAGCAGTTGTTGGAATATTAAGCTTTGGCCTTGGCTTTAGCCTCATCCATCACCTTTTTGCGCTCTATGCAAATGGGTATCTCCATCGGCACCATGATGGTATAATGATACCCATCTTTGGTGGTATTTCTAAGCATCCTGACGATTACATGCTTCTTTTCCAGCCCTTCTATGGCGCTCATGGCGGCTCTGGGACCTATAAATTCAGCTCTTCCGGTGCCTGACCCGATGACTTCGAATTCCTTGCACAAATCATTGATATAAAAACGGATGGTGTTTTGCATGGTCGAGACCAGGCTGTTTTTGAATAGATACCAATAAACCGCCGCTTCGTTGGGCAACAATTGCGGTTGCAGATAATCCACAATATCGCAAACATGCTTGGGCAAATCAAAGCGTCCAAAGCTTTCTTGCTTGAAACTCATCTTTTCTGACTTGTCATCGCTCTCGATTTTATCCAGTGCAGCCCTGATGTTTTTTAGTTCTTCTTCCATTTCCTTATTATTTATGATTGTAAAATTACTAAAAATAGTTCAGAGCATCATCAATAATCAATAAAACAAGGCTAAACCTACCATGACAGCAGGTACATAAATTGATAATGGCATCCCCAACGCCGTCATGGTAGTAGTTAAATTTGCTTATGGCATCCCCAACGCCGTCATGGTAGTAGTTAAATTTGATTATGGCATCCCCAACGCCGTCATGGTAGTAGTTAAATTTGATTATGGCATCCCCAATGCTGTCATGGTCGTAGTGAAATTTAATTATGGCATCCCCAGCGCCGTCATGGTCGTAGTGAAATTTAATTATGGCATCCCCAACGTCGGATATGCCATCATCAAAACCAACGATGCCATCCTACAAGTATCTTATGCCATCATTAAAAACAATGCTGTCATCCACGCTATATTATATGGCATCATTAATAATATCGATGCCATCCCACAACCATCACCTGCCATCATTAAAAAAAATGGTGTCATCATACCTATATTAAATGGCATAATGAAAAGTAATAGTGTCATTATAAACCAAGATTATCTCAAGACAGAAATAGTTATTCTGATAATCTATAAAACATATCAACCATTAAAATTTCTTGCCAATAATATCCTTTGATTTTATCATTGAATATTACTTTTAAGATGTGAAGAATTGGTATATGCCTCCAGTGGAATCAATCATGAGAATTGTAAAGATTAGAATTTGTTATCGCTCATAAAACAACACGTCAACCTCTTTAATCCTTTTGAAATCTTGGTCAGCGGTAAGCAATGGCATGGCAAGATATTGAGCCGTGGCAGCAATGATGGCATCGGGCAATTTCAACTTATTTGCGATGCGATGATGAATGGAATGTTTCTTGATTTCGGGATTGATATCTATGATGATACAATCATTCAATAAGGCTTGTAACTTGTTTTTTTCAGTCAATGTATATTGCGCTTGAAAGATAATAATTCCAATTCTGTAATGAATGAAATATAAATGGAGTTATCATCTAATACAGAAACTAATGCATCATCCTTTTCGAGAAGATAAACCAAAATATTCGTATCAACGAAAAGGTTATTCCCATTCATTGCGCAAGCGTTTTTGCATGGTCAATCCATCCACTCCAAAAGTGATGGCCCCGAAATGTTTCTTTGCATTAAAGAGTTTCTTTCTGCTCCCAGTCTTGAGAAATTTCTCTAATGAACGCTTGCTTGTCTTCTTGTTGATAATTAATACCATGATATTTTATTACACTTATTGGTGGCAAATTTAATAAATCGAAAAGATGTTTGATGAAAACTGGAATTCACCGTAATAAATGTATTTTTACCACCGATAAGAAAGAGAAACGATGCCAAATCTATACATCATAGCGGGGTGTAACGGAGCAGGAAAAACCACTGCCTCCTTCACCGTATTGCCTGAAATGTTGGATTGCAGGGAGTTTGTCAATGCCGATGAAATAGCCAAAGGTCTGTCACCCTTTCAGCCCGAAATGGTACCGGTAGAAGCCGGGAGAATAATGATTCAGCGTGTAGATGATTTGATTAAAAAGGGAGTGGATTTTGCCTTCGAAACAACCTTGGCATCGCTCACGCTGCAAGGTATCATAACCAAGTCGAAGGCAATGGATTATCAGATAACATTGGTCTATATTTGGCTCAATAGTCCTGAATTGGCCATCGAACGGGTGAAACATCGGGTGGCAGAAGGAGGACATCATATTCCGGAGGATACCATCAGAAGAAGGTACGATAGAGGACTAAAAAATCTGTTTGAAGTTTATATGCCGTTGAGTGATAATTGGTTTGTTATTGATAATTCAATACGACCGTTGAAACTAATAGCAGAGAGTAATATCAAAAAAGAATTATACGTTAACGATTCTGAAATTTGGAATCAAATAAAACAATAAAACATGGAAAAGGAACAAATTTATTTTGAAGAACTTAGAAACAAAATTGTTAAAGGAATGAATTTGGCCTTTGATAAATTAGTCATTGAAAAGGCAGCCAAAGACCAAGAATTTGTCTTCTCCAAAGACGGAAAAATATATACCGTCAAGGCTAAAGACTTGCTTAAGAAGTAATCTTGCTCGAAATCCTACTTGTTCCTCTCGAAGACTTTCTCACCGGCAAGGAAGGTTTGAAGCACCTTCACCTTATATAAATCCTGCTCCTTTATTTTCATGATGTCTTGGTCGAGGATAACGAAGTCTGCAAACTTGCCTGCCTCCAAACTTCCCTTTTCATGCTCCTCGAAGTTGGAATAGGCAGCCCAAATGGTCATGCCTTTCAGCGCCTCCATGCGAGATAGTTTATTTTCTGTCTGGAAACCATTGGCAGGAAAATCCTTTTGGTCTTTGCGAGTAACGGCAGCATAAAAACCGAACAGCGGATTGATGCTTTCGACAGGGAAATCGCTGCCAGTGGCCACCATTCCGTTTTGCTGCAACAGTAGCTTGTAGGCATAGGCATTCTTCACCCTTTTCTTGCCCAATCTCGCTTCGGCCCAATACATATCGGACGTGGCATGGGTAGGCTGAACGGAAGGAATGATGCTGTTTTTGCCATATAGGTCGAAATCATTTTCGTTCACCACTTGCGAATGTTCTATCCTCCAGCGCAGATCGTTCTTGCCTTTCAATAGTTCGGCATAAACATGCAACATGGCACGAACGCCACTGTCGCCAATGCAATGGGTGTTCACCTGAAAGCCATGATTGTAGAGTTCCTCGCAGGTTTGTTTGTAGTAGCCCATCGAATCCAACAGAAAACCTTGTTGCTCTGGCTTGTCGGAATAAGGACTTAGCAAGCAGGCACCTCGAGACCCCAGTGCACCATCGGCATATAACTTGAAGGAGCGGACATTCAGCCTTGGTGACTTGTAAACCCCAAACTGAAAGGCATAATCCTTGTTTTCCTGGGTAGGATTCAACATGGCATAGACTCTCATCTTGAGTGTTTTGATGTTCTGCAAGTCAGAAATGGTGTGAACCACATCTTTTTCCAGTCCGGCATCATCTACCGTCGTCAAACCTACCTCGAAACAGTTCTTCTGTGCCCTCACCAAGGCTTCTTTCATCTCATATTTCGATGGACTTGGCATCACTTTCTTCATCAGGTCAATGGCATTGTCGATAAGTATGCCGGTTAAATGAATTTTGTTGCCATTGCCGGAGTTTTTCTTGGTTTCTATCACACCACCTTCTATTTTTGTGTCGATAGTTATGTTGGCTTTGGTCAATGCTGCCTGATTTACCAGCACCGCATGGCCATCTATCCGAGTAATCATCACCGGACGGTCAGGAAACAAGCTGTCCAGCGCTTCTTTTGAAGGGAATTCCTTTACATTCCATTTGTTTTGGTCCCAACCACGCCCAAGCAGCCAGTTTTCGGGGAACTCTTTGGCATGTCTTTGCAAGATGGCGAGGACTTCATCAAAAGATTTGGTATTTGTCAAGTCGGCATTGTTCAAACCTAAGCCATAATTGTAAAAATGACAATGAGCATCGATGAAACCTGGGAAAACAGCTTTGCCCTTTGCATCGAATTTCTCCAAGGCATCATAATTCTTGAGGATACTTTCATTGTTTCCGATGGCAACTATCTTATCTTCCCTTATTGCCATGGCTTCGGCCATCGAAAAGGCACTGTCAACGGTGTAAATGGTGGCATGATGGATGATCAAGTCAACTTTTTGCTGCGAATAGGAAACGAAACCTGTCATCAGCAGCACGAAAGCGAGTAGGGTAGAGGTATTTTTCATGGATTTTGAATTTTAAAACACCAACATTGAAACGATTGTCTATACTTTCTTCCCAACCACGAGTTCAAACAACGAATCAGGGTCCAGATAGGTCTTGGCAAGCTCCAAAAGACGCTCGGAAGTGATGTTTTTCACTGTATCCAAGAACAAATCGTAATAGGAATAGTCCAAACCGTAAACCATAATGCCTTTAAACTTGTCAGCAATGGCAAAAGGACCATCAAGACTCTTCAAATGTGCGCCAAGGAGGTAGTTTTTCACCAAATCAAGTTCCTCTTCGTCAATCAATTCGGTTCTAAGCAGGTTTATTTCCTTGTAAATCTCCTCTAATGCCGCCGAACATACTTCTGCACCCACCTCCGTTGATATGACAAACATGCCTTCATGCAATAACGACGCCACTCCAGAGCCGATTCCGTAGGTATAGCCCTTTTCTTCCCGTATGTTCGTCATCAATCTGGAGCCAAAATAACCGCCAAGCACCGTATTCAACACAATCATGGGAATATAGTCCTTATGAGTCTTGGTAAACAGTCTTTTACCGATTCTTATGGCGTTTTGTATCGCATCTTCCTTCTCTATGAAGTTCTTTTTTGTATCAGGATAGATCAAATCTGAACTGAAAACAGGCGATTTTGTGCCGCTAGCCCAATCCTTTGATCCAAAATACCTGTTCAGCAAGCCAAGCATGCCGTCATCTATCTTGCCTGACACGATTATCCTGCAAGAATCGGCCTTATAATTAGCATTATAGAACGAAATCAACTCTTCTTTGGTCAAAGATGAAAAGTCTTCCTCTTTTGTAACGGTTGCATAGGGGTGATTGGTACCAAAAAGGTATTTATAAAAGTTCGTACGGCAGATATAACCCACTTTCTCCTGGTTTACTGTCCACGATTGCTTCTTATTTAGCATTTGTGTCTCGAATTCCTTCTGCGGAAAGGCTGATTCCATCACTATTTCGTGATAATATGGCAGCACATTCTCCAAATGCTTGTTCAAGGAATACAAATTTATGTAGGCAAAGTCCTGCTGTGCATCGGTTTCCAGAAATGCGCCATAATAATCGATCTTTTCTGACAATTCAAGCCCAGTATGTTGCTTGGTACCCTCATTAAGCATCGAATTGGTGGTGCTTGCCACCATGGCTTTGCCCGATCGGTAGTCGCCAGCATCAAATAGCAGCTCTATCCTCGAAATTTCTTCATTGCCTGCGCTTACTATATACACCGGAATGCCGTTATCCAGCTTAAACTCCTTATGTTTTACAAAATCTACCTTATCTATCCGCCCGAAAGGGGGCGCTATGGTTCTATCTATACTCATTTGTTACTAGTTTTTGTTTTGATTTTAAATATTAATGAACGATGTTGATACGAATGGCTGAAAACTTGCCATGTTATGACAGATTGCTTCTATAATACAGCGTACTACAGTTTGTTTTGCGGAAAATCCGTTTCGATTCTTCAATGATTTCGTCTTTGGTGACGGCAAAAAAGTAATCTATTTCCTTGTTTATGTTTTCTGCTCCGCCTATCAGTTCCCAGAAGGCCAGGTTAAGGGCCTTATCGGCCACATTCGTTTCCTCAAACAGCAAAGAAGATTCCAATTTGTTCTTCACTTTGGTCAATTCATCGTCCGATATGCCATCATTCATGAATTTCTCCAATTCTTCCACCACGCCTTTGTCAGCTTCTTCAATGGTGATGCCCTTGGCCACCCTTCCTTCGACGACAACCATGCCTTTATCGAGATCGCCGGTAACGAAACAGCTTATTTTGCTGAACAACTTGCGCTCCTTTACCAATGAATTGTACAGTCTCGACGATTGTCCTCTCGAAAGAAGATCCGTCATGAGTTCGGTGGCATAAAACTCCTTATCGAGGCGGCTGCAACAGTGATAAGCCTTGTATAAAGCATCAACAGGAACGTTTTTCGTGACTTCCATATGCCTGGCTTCCTCCTGAACAGGCTCCTGTGGGAGTGTTCTTTTCACAACATTGCCCTTGGGGATGGGAGCAAACCACTTTTCGCACAGTTTCCTGACATCATCCACCTGAACATTGCCGGCAACCACCAAAATGGCGTTATCAGGACAATAATACCTTCTGAAAAAGTCCTTCACATCGTCAAGAGTGGCGTTTTCTATGTGCGAAATCTCCTTGCCTATGGTACTCCACGAGTAAGGATGGACCTGATAAACCAGCGGACGGAGGAGCAACCACACATCTCCGTATGGTTGGTTCAAATATCGTTGCTTGAATTCCTCTATCACCACACTGCGCTGCACTTCCAAGCTCTTTGGGCTGAACGCAAGGCTAAGCATTCGGTCCGATTCCAGCCAAAAGCCCGTTTCCATGTTATTGGCGGGCAAAGTCAGGTAATAATCCGTCACATCATTGTTCGTCCAGGCATTATTGTCGCCACCAGCCATCTGCAAAGGCTCATCATAATCTTCGATATTGACCGAACCGCCAAACATCAAGTGTTCGAACAGGTGGGCAAAGCCAGTTTTATCGGGGTCTTCATCGCGAGCACCCACATTATAGAGTATATTGATGGCAACTAATTGCGTAGAGGCATCGGGATGGACAATAACCTTCAAGCCATTGTTTAAGGTGAACTTTTCAAAGCTGATCATAGGATGTTTTAGGGGTTAGATTTTATTAAGGCTGCAAAGTTATTTATTCTTTAGAAACTAATTTTCAACAAAGATGAATCGAGTGAAAGCATAGATGATTGAAGTTGTTGCTTTACTGAAATTTTACAAAACAAACTTGATACAAGGAAATACAAAAATCATGTT
>CAIWCG010000009.1 GCA_903911135.1 uncultured Bacteroidota bacterium | reverse complement strand
GGACTCTGTTGCCACGAACTTGGGTTTCGTTCGAACGAACTCCAGGTTCGTTGCCAACGGTTGGAGGTTTCAGACCAAGTTAGAGCACTTTGTTGCCTTGGAAACCAGTTTCGTTCGAACGAACTCCGGCTGTGTTGGAACGAAACCAAAAACCGTCGCGACAATGTTCCAGCGTACGCGACAAACCCCGGCACCATCGCAACAGAATCCAACTTCGTTCGAACGAAACCCAAGTTCGTTGGAACAGGGTTGAACTTCAAGGCAACACATTTCCGCCTATTTTAAACGGAATTGGAGCGTATTGAAAGAATTAATGGATTGGTGACGATGGGATGATGGCAATTGGCATTTTGTTATGTTTATTGGCATGAGCCTTTTCGCCGTAGCGAGGTATTATCAAAAAGTTGTTTCGAGCAACCTGCCGTCAAAGCATAGCCCCGATAGTAGCGGCAGCCCGCTGCTTGGTGTCGGTATTGGGGATGCAGCGGCTATAGCGGATAGCGGGACGCAGATGGGACGAGAAGCGGACATAGGCTCCAAAAAATTAGGAATTATAAATTAGGAATTAGGATAGGGGAGGGATATTTCATGTTCAGGCTTTTGAGCTTTTCGACGAGGGTTTTGGCGATGAAATAGTTTCGATACCAGTTTTGGTCGGCAGGGACGATGGTCCATGGAATGGCGGGGCTGCAATGTTCGAAGATGTCTTCGTAAACCTTCATGTAGTCGTCCCAAAACTTGGATTCGTTCATGTCTTCGGGTTGATATTTCCATTCCTTTTCGGGGTTGGTCTTGCGTTCCTGGAACCTTTCGGCTTGCTCCTCTTTGGAGATGTGGAGGAAGAATTTGAAGATGATGGTGCCGCTGTCGGTGAGGAGCTGCTCGAAGGAATTGATGTAGTCGTATCTTTTTTTGATGACTTCCTTTGGCAATAATTTGTGTACGGTGGGCACGAGGATGTCTTCGTAATGGGAGCGGTTGAAGATTTCCATCATGCCTTTTGCCGGGGCGAATTGATGCACTCGCCAGAGGAAATCGTGGGACATATCGAGCTCGGTAGGGGCCTTGAAGGAGTGTACCTGGCAGCCCATGGGGTTGACTCCGGTGAAGACATGCTTGACGGTGCCGTCCTTGCCTGATGCATCGATGCCCTGCAGAACGATGAGTACGCTTCGCTTGGCTTCGGCATAAAGAACTGCCTGCAAATCGCGGAGTTCGAGGATGAGGTCGGCGGTTTTGGCTTTGGTCTTGTCCTTGTCGTAGGAGGAAGGAGAAGTTGTGGAACCGTTCAGGTATTTTGACATGTTGCTTATTATTTATTGGCAGCAAAGATAATCATAACCGGCATGAAAAGATTATTCTAATTTTGCACCGTTAGCGACGAAGCATCAATGATAAAGAAATTCAGGCACCTTTTAAAGAGCGACATTCACTTCAAGGAACTGCTGCATGGCAGCATCAAGTCTTTTGGGGTGAAGCTGTTCGGGACGTTTCTTGGATTCATCGCCACCATCATCACCACCCGATATTATGGTGCCGATGCATTGGGAGTGGCTTCGCTGGTGTTCGTCATCCTGAACTTCGTGAACATCATCGGCAAGGTGGGCTTGGAAACGGCGAGCTTGAAATATGTAGCCCAATACCACTCTCAAAACAAACCGGAACTGGTGAAGGAAACCTATCTGAAAGCGCTGGTGGTCATCATTTCGGTGTCCATTCCATTGGGCATCATCCTTTATTTCATTGCGCCACTCTTGGCCAACAATGTCTTTCATAAGCCTTATATCGAGGAATTCATCCGCACGCAAGGTTTCCTGGTAACGCCATTGGCCATCACCTATCTTAACTTCGAATGCTTGAGAGGACTGAAGCGCGTAGGCACTTTCATGTTCTTCAATTCGGTGTCGCTGTATCTTTTCTCATCGGTCATCATGCTCATCGTTCTGTTTTATTATGGCGGCAAGTTCATTCCGCTTGTGCATTGCAACTCGATGGCAGTGATGGCACAAAATCTGGCCGTCTTCATCACCTTTGTCCTTAGCATGATTGCCTGGTTGAGGGCGAGCAATTTCTTCAAGGTGAAGGTAGGCCATGTCATCCCCTATTCCGAACTGCTGAATGTGGCCATGCCCATGCTTTTGGCCAGTTCCATCTTCTTCATACAAAACTGGACCGCCACCTTCTTCCTCGGAATTTATTGGAAAGATGTGGATGTAGGCGTTTTCAACACCATCCAGCGAGTTTCCTCCATCTCGAGCATCTTCCTGTTGGCCATCAACAGCATTTCGGCACCAAAATTCTCCGAGTTATACACCAAGGGCGACACCCCTGGGCTGCAACGGTTCGTCACCAAATCCACACAGATGATTTTCTTCTCCTCCTTGCCTGTTTTGTTGGCTTTCTGTGCTTTCCCCGAATTCATTTTGCGGTTCTTCGGCAAGGCATTCATCATCGGCAGCCTTCCGCTCATCATCATGACGGTTGGTCAATTCCTCGGCATCATCGCAGGTTCGGTGGGTTATCTGCTCATCATGACTGGCCACCAGAAAATCTACCAGCGCATCATCCTCTTCACCAGTTTGATGAACATTTTGCTCTGTGCAGTGCTCATCCCTACGTTCGGAGTCTTGGGAGCTGCCATTTCCAACGCTGTGACCGTAACCTTATGGAACTTCATGGCCGTCATTGCCATCAAGAAAAAACTGAATATCCTTTCCATCTATTTCCCCGGCATCACCAACCTCATCAACCGGTTCAGCCGCTGATGCTGCCAAAGTTTTACCCGCTCCCTTAATGATTAGTTCCTTTTGGGGGCGGGGTGTTGCGTGGTTCGCTGCGCTCCGTTTTTGCCTCTACATACTTAGGCCAATAGTAAAATAGAAAGGAGGCTTTTTGACAGTAAAAAAAGTGAATCTGATGATTAAAAGAGTGAATATGGGGGTAGAAATAGTCTCAAAAGGTTCAAAATGACCTGTTTTAAATGTTGTTCGATGGCATTTGATTGTTCTTGGATTCGATTTAAGGGTCGTTAGATACCATGTGATTGTTCTTAGAAATGACTTGGAGGGGCTTCGATAAGACTTGGAGGTGGTTCGATAAGATATGGTTTTTGAAAAGAAGGCATTTGATGGTGCTTCGATGAGGTTTAAGGGTGGTTAGATGCGATTTGATGGTGCTTCGATGCGACTTGGTTTCGATTTTATGCTCTACGATTTAGCTTCGGAGGTGGGTGCTTTGGGTGATTTCAAGCTGAAGTGGGTGGAAAGTATGGGTTTTGGGGTCTTTTTTGGGTCTGGATTTGCAAATCCAGACCAGCGGGGTGTTTTTCTCTTTAGGGGACTTTCACGCAAAGGGCGCAGAGGGTTTCGCAAAGGGGCGCAAAAGTTGGGTAGGTTGCGGCGAAAAGGCTTATTCGAAGCTACCTGCCGTCAAAGCATAGCCCCGATAGTAGCGGCAGCCCGCTGCTTTGTTTCGGAAATGGGGAGCAGCGGCTACAGCGGATAGCGGGACTGGCCATGATACGAGTGGAGACCATAGGCTCCTTAAAAGAATTAGGAATTAAAAATTAGGAATTAGGGGTGGGAGGGGAACGGTTTATGGAACCACCAGATATTTTGACCTGACGGAATAGGCGCTGAAATATCCTAGGGCATAATTATCAATGTTCGAAATAGGATTGGCAGGCGAAGCATTCTGGCCACCACCGCGAGTAATAGTATTGAAAGTTCTGAAATAGGTATAGGCCCCATAGTCTATGCTCTGCAAATCGACCCTTATGCTGTCGCCAGAAAAGATGCTGGTGCCATCATTTTTTCTTGCAGAAAGTTCCTGTGTCAACACCATTCCATCCTTATATTCATCGCTAACCACCGTCAGGTTGGTCAGCATGGAATCATTGATGGCTTCAGCGAAACGATAATAATTCACAATGCCTTTGGGGTCGGAAAAAGTTACCTGTGGCCTCACCCGCAAACCTCCACGACCATAAGAAACCACGAGGGTAAGAGAATCGATAGGTACCGGCTGTGGCATGGCGCTGCTGGAAGTATAGGTTTTGCCATTGGCCACGATGCGGAGGGTGTAAGTCCTTCCAGGCACGCCCTGCATCAATGGGGTAATGTAGTTGCCTGGTATAATTTCCGTCAAGGTATCCACCAAACCGGCATTATCGCTGATGGTAACCTTTGCACCGCTGACGGCAGGAAATGTGTTCGACTGGTTGTAGTTCACCGACATCGAAAGTTTAACCGTATCCACCTGCATCTGGTCCGAAATGCTTGCCTCCACCACCATCCTGGGATTGGAATCATTAAGATTGATGTTTACAATCTTCTGACATCCTCCGAAAATCATGGTCACCATGCCTATCAGCATGATGATGCCGTTTCCATTTATTTTTTTCATCGGTTTCATGTGATTAGAATTTAAAATTATAGGTTACTGAAGGCACAAATCGGAAAAGGGAAGTTTGTGTGGCAACGGTACGGTTTGGGTCGTTCGGGTCAGGACCAAAGGAAATGGAATAGGCGTTTTCGCGACCATAAGCATTATAGATGGAGAAGGTCCAGCTCGATTCGAACTTGGCCGTCTTCTTGGCAATCATCGTAGCACCCAAATCCAAACGATGGTAGGCAGGCATCCTGTATCCGTTTCGCTCGGTGTAGTAATTTATCACCCTTCCCATGATTTCATATTTTCCACTTGGGAAGGTGACGGCATTGCCGGTATAATAAACCCAGGTAGCCGATACTGTCCATTTCTTGTTCAACTCATAAACACCTACCACCGATATGTCATGAGTCCTGTCTTGTTTGGCAGGATACCACATGTCATTGTTGATGCCATTGATTTGTTTTTCACTTCTTGATAAGGTATATCCTATCCAACCATTAAGCCTTCCATATTTTTTCTTCAGGAACAATTCCAATCCATAAGCCCTTCCGGTACCATAGAGCAGTTGCGATTCCACATCTTGGTTCAATCGTATTTGTGCCCCATCTCTATAATCTATCTGGTTGGTCATGGTTTTATAATAGGTCTCGGCAGAGAATTCATACATATTATCCTTGAAGTTTCTGAAATATCCAATGGAGAATTGGTCTGATACCTCCGGCTTGATGTTCAGGCTGCTGGGCACCCAAAGGTCAGAAGGGTTTTCGGATGTGGTGTTCGACAACAAGTGCATGTTTTGGGTGTTTCTTCCATAGGCAGCCTTAACCGAACTCTTTTCGTTGATGATGAAGTTGGTAGTTATCCTTGGCTCAAAATTAAAATAGGTATGCAGCCACCGAACGGAATTGTATGTGACTGAATCGACAGGATTGCCGATTGCATCATAAGTATAGAAACTGCCAGGACCAAATGGAGAAAAGGAAGTATATCTGAAACCATAATTAAAGCTCATCCTTTTACTTACTTTCATGTTGTCGGTTATATAGATTGCATTATCCATGGCATATTTGAATGGGAAGGAAATGGTTGTTGTCTGAGTAGGGTCGGTGGAGGTGATGATACCTGGCACAATGGTATGATAGATGGAGTTCAATCCTAATTTAAGTTCATTGTTCGAATTAATGAAATATTCAAAGTCCTGCTTGAAATTATAATCCTCTATCCTTGATGATATATTCAAGCCCGTTGTTCCAGAGCCTCGCTGAATGGCATAATTGTAATTGCTGTATATCAAGGAGGTATTGGAAAACAATTTGTTATTGAAAAGATGATTCCACCTTAATGTTCCTGTTGCATTTCCCCAATCAGTGCCAAATGTTTGACCAAAACCCAATACATCTTTTCCAAAATAACCTGACAAATAAATGCGGTTGTTTTCATTTAATCTGTAGTTCGCCTTTGCATTGAGGTCATAAAAATAGAGAACCGCTTTTCTCAAGTTGGTGTCGCTTGATAACTTCAAGAATAAATCTGCATAAGTCCTGCGGCCAGATATCATGAAAGAACCTTGGTCCTTAACTATAGGTCCTTCAATGTTCAATCTCGAATCTATCAGCCCGATACCGCCACTGACACCCAACATCTTTTCGTTTCCATCATTCATCTTGATGTCCAATACCGATGAAAGCCGTCCTCCATATTCTGCCGGCATCTCGCCTTTATATACCGTAACATCCTTGATAGCATCAGAATTAAAAACTGAAAAGAATCCCAATAGATGCGAGGCATTATATACAACCGCTTCATCTAAAAGTATCAGATTCTGATCGGCAGCACCTCCCCTTACATAAAACCCTGCATTGCCTTCGCCAACAGGTTTTATCCCTGGCAACAACTGGATGGTTTTCAAGATATCCTTCTCTCCAAACAATACTGGTATTGCCTGAATATCTTTGATATTTATCTTGTCCATACCCATTTGTGTACTCGTGATATTGGAGTTGGTGCGTTCATCGCTCACCACAAATTCACTAAGGGTGGTATTCTTTTCTTCCAAGATAAAATCTCTTTTTATATCCTGTTTCATCGAGATTTTCTCCACCTTGGTTTCATAACCCACCATCTTCATCGAAACGAAATATTCGCCTTCGGGAACAGTGATGGAAAAGAATCCATAACCATTGGTGGCTGCACCAGTTTCAGGCATTTCCTTGATGATGACGATCGCACCAATCAATACCTCGCCAGTCTTCTGGTCCTTGATATATCCACTAAGGGTGTAATTTTTTTGAGCATAACTGAATAACCCTGTCAGAATCAAGAGCAATGCAAATATCTTTTTCATTCGTGATGATTTAATTTTATTGGAAATGAGAATCGAAAAGCTATTTTAAACTACTTTGTCAAGCAAATATTGCTTTGTGATAAATGCAGATGATCTTGAAATGTCAAGAATGCACATTCACCGAATTGCCTGTAACCTTAACGGTCATCAATTGAAGCGAATAGGAAGCAGGACCAACAGTTACCGCTCCAGAAGCATTAAAAACACTGCCATGACAAGGGCAATAAAAATCATTCTGCTGCAATTCATAAACCACATCACATCCGGCGTGTGTGCATGCCTGAGCCACGGCAATGTAGGTATTGGTGGCAGTGCGGGCCACGATGACTCCGTTGGTATAAACATAACCGCCTACATTCCTTAACGCGGCATAGGTGGCATCGGTGAGAAGAAATGTAAAGTTTACATTCAGAGCGGCTGGTGCATTGTTTGGGCTTGGTGTATTTTTTGAACAGCCCTGGAGCGTATCCATAAAGGCAATTGCCGCTACTCCCAAACCTAATTTGACAAGAAATTCTTTTCTATCCATCATTCATTAATTTTTGTACGCGTCCTGAAGTTTTGTTATGAAATCATCGGATATATATTATTGATTATGGTTTAACCTCTTGACGTTCCTTAAAGGTCAATATTGAACATATTTAACTGTTTATAACATTAATTGCTGAGTTTAATAGGATTATTGCCAATGATAGGCATCAATAAAATTTCATTATTAGCTTATAAAATGGTTGTGTAGGACCATAAACCAAGGATTAGGGACTCACGCCTTAGGATTATAGACCAAAACCTAAGGATTAGAGACTCACGTCTTAGGATTAGAGACCAAAACCTAAAGATTAGAGACTCACGCCTTAGGATTAGAGACCAAAACCTAAGGATTAGAGACTCACGCCTTAGGATTAGAGACCAAAACCAAAGGATTAGAGACTTACGCCTTGGGATTAGGTCGAAAACAGCTAAAACAACAAACGCTACCTGAAAAGATAGCGCTTGCTTAAAGATTTTGAGAGATAAAACGGTTTGCTAATTGGCTGATTGTAGGAATTCGACAATCTTTTTTGCTTCCGTGCTGGTCAGGTTGGCCCTTATTTGCATGTGCATGCCGATGGTTTTCCATTGTACATCGGTAAATTCGGTAGGCGATGGTCCATTGTGGCAACGTATGCAGTTTTCGCTCCATAATTGAGCGCCGCTTTTATTCGCTAGGGTCTCTTTGGCTGATGAACAACCTTGAATAAATGCCGATGCTGCAAAAGCAGCAAGCAGCAGTGCGTATATATATATTTTCTTTTTCATGTTAATGATTATTTATAATCCAATTGCCAAATGTAATAGGAACATGTACCCGTTTGAGGTACCCATTTCAGAAGAGCTGGTGCTTGTTGTGGTGGTAGTTGGCGTGGTGGCATGTGCCAGTCTTCCATTGCTCATGCCAGGCATTCCGGCCATGCCACTGGTGCCAGTACCTGCAATCGTTCCATCGGTATATTGATAGCTGAACTTGATGACCGAACGCCATCCTATCCAATAATTCAAGCCTATTTCCATTTGCGTCTGGTCGCTATACCACAAGGAGTATTTTGGAGTGGTGTAGGCAGAATATCTCGTCACCAATTCAAAGTTTCGAAGGATGTCATTGTCAACCATCGAAGGACGGTAAGAAAACTGAACATAATAGGCCGAACTCTTGTTGGTAAAGGTGTATTGCATCGAGTCTATGGAGCTGTAATAGGTGGCGTTGCTTACATTCGAAAGGTTATATTGTCCCCTGATGTCAATGACTCCACTGATGGGGCTTAATTGTTTTACATAAGTCAAGTCAAACGCGGTAAGCATTGCAGTTACGTTCTTGTAATTCAAATTCTGATTCATGGTATCACCTGCAAATGGCGATGTTTCCGACCCTGGCTTGGCGTAATAGGCCGAAACACCTATCTCTAATGAGGAATTGGTGAATGGCAAGAACCCGATTCGTGACCCAATGGCCTTGTTGTTATTGTTATCATTATTATTTTCGAAAGTCAACTTTCCTGCATCGGTAGGTGACGCTATCCCATCATCTAATCTTGGTCCATTGACGACATAAAAGGAATAGTTCAATTTCGACAAACCTATTTGCAAACCGCCTCTAATATCAATCCCAATGTCGGCCATTGGCGACATGCCATCCATGTGTCCCATGCCCAATGGAGCGGTGCTTAACTTGTTCACCCATGATGGATGAAGCCGCTCGCTGAAGGTGCCGAAAGGAATCAGGATTTTACCCACCTTAACCGACAAGCCCTTTGTGACTAAATAGGTAGCATTTGCATAGCCGATATCAAGGCTGAATTCGTTGTTCATGTACTCCATTTCCAACTCTGATTCAAAAAGGAAATTGCTTCCCTGTCGCCAAAGCAGCACTGGATTAAAGGAGGTCATGTTGAAGTTCATGGCAGATGAGGTGGCATCCATGCCGAACTGTGCAAAGCCCCTTACCATGAAATGCGAATTCTCGTCGCTCTTCAATGATTTTACTTCCTCCTTCAGCACATCGATTTGCTTTTGAAGGCTATCTTGCGCCCTAGCAATAACCAAGTTCATGATAAGTATTGCTGTAAGAATAAATTTTATTTTCATTTTATTGTTTTTTAAATGTTCTTAAATAATTTACCAATTGCCACCGCTGTGTTCCGGTGAGCAGTGTTTTGTAGCTTGCCATGGGTGGCCTCCCTTCGGTCATCTTCCAGAAGAGCACCCCATCGCTTTGTTTCTGTGTTTTTTCCAAGGTGTAGTTTGCCGGTCTTGGCCGAAGATTCAAACCAGCCATACCGTCGCCTTTGCCAGTTTCACCATGACACATGGCACACATGGCATTGAAGGTCCTTTTGCCTTCTGCCGTAGCTGCAGGATTTCCTTTAAGGGGATTCACCAGCTTGTCTGCTTCTGGGGGAGCCAACCAAGGATTGTTATCTTTCTTATTGATGGACGACCATGAAACTGAAGCCATCAAGGCCATCATCAATAAAACCGTTTTCATAGCTTATGAATTTAGTTAATCTTGATGCTCTTGGTGGTGCTGTTCATCTTTTTCCCATCGCTGCTCATGGCCATCAGGCTCACCGTAAAGGTTCCTGCTGTGGCGTATGTATGGGATGGATTGGCTTCGGTAGATTTGGTGGAACCGTCACCAAAATCCCATTCATAAGTGCTGGCATCGGTGCTGCAAGACGAGTTGAAGCTGATGGCTTGTCCTTTGGTCCCAGAGGAAGGAACATCGCAACAGGCTGTGGGGGTTTTGGTGCAACTTGCCATTATCAGCAAGGCAATGACAAGGGCAGGGATAAGTTTGGTTGTTCTTTTCATTTCAATAAAAATTATTGTCTTCGTTCTCGAAAGAGGTTAAAGAATTTCAGTTCACATTTACTTTGGCAAATGTATTGGAACCCTTTTTCGATGACAATGATTTTTATCATAATTATCAGCAAGGCATACCTGAACGATAGCCTATTCATCCCTACTCCACTATTGTAAACATTATAACAATTTTCATTATAGGTAACGAGATGTAAAGTTACTTGCCCCTTCCCACTCATCCCAACCAAAGCGAGCATTGCAATCAGTAGCAGTCTTCTTGTTTTCATGTTGTTAAGTTTTTATTTGAGAAACAAAATTAGGAAATTTATTGGTATTGCAAGTCTTGGACAAAGAATACGATACAATATATATAGTGTCAAGAATTGGTTTTTGGGCTGAAAAGTTCAAAATAGGCTTGTCGCAAACCGTACAAGCCCCAGAAAAGTTCAAAATACCCTTGTCACGTTTGCGACAAGCTCCAAACGGATTCAAAACACCCTTGTCGCGTTTGCGACAAGCTCCAAATGAGCTCAAAACACTCTTGTCGCATTTGCGACAAGCCCCAAACGGATTAAAAACACCCTTGTCACGTTTGCGACAAGCCCCAAACGGGTTCAGAACACCCTTGTCGCGTTTGCGACAAGCCCCAAATGACTTTATTTTGCTGTTTCACCTTCTTTTATAGGCTCAAAAAAATTATTTTCAATTATTTTTCAAAACATGGGAATGGCTGAGATGAACCAGTCTAGGGATACGAAATGTCGGATTTGCTGGAAAATAAAGGGTTTTATTGAAATCATCAATAATAATTAATAATACTGCCGATAAAGCCATGTTGTAATTACCTCATCAATGCTTCCCTTTTTTTTGTTTGTTGAGGACGAAGAAAGTTTTTATCTCTGGAATTTTATTATATTTGCCATTGCATTAAATAAATTGCTGATGAAAATAAAAACCATTCTAGTGCTTTTTGCCGCATGTATCGTGCTGTGGACTGCCTGCAAGAGGGACCCCAACCAGGAACGATGGGATACCAATATCCTTGCTCCCTTGGTCAACTCGACCTTGACGCTGGAAAACCTCATCGGCGACAGTTTAGTGAAGACAAATGCGGACAGTACGGTGAGTTTGGTGTATCGAAACAACCTGTATAATCTCACGCTGGATACCTTGCTGCATATTCCTGACACTACGCTTCCGGTAAACAGCTATGGATTGAGCGGATTGAGCATTGCCAACCAGAATGTGGTGTATGCGCTGTCGCTTGGGCAGATAGACAGTTCGGCAAATCATCCCGAAATAAATGCCTTGAACGGTTGGCCAGTCATTATTCCTCCTTTTGCCCCCGTAGCCGGACCTACCAACATAATCAATGTGGATACGCTGTTTCAAACCATGCACCTGATACAGGGGCAGATGATCATCACGATAAGAAACGAGCTGCCCATCACCATCGATTCGGTGCGGTTTACGCTTTTCAACCAAGGCAACATGACGGATACCATAGCTACAGGATATTTCGATTCCATTCCTTCCAACTCGCAGCAGTCGAGGATAAGCAATCTTGCCGGCAAAACGGTCAATTCGCATCTTGTGGCGGTGTTGGATTCGATACATATCCCCGGTTCTTATGGCCATACGGTAACCATAGACACAAGCAAGAAAATCACGACTACCTTATCCATTGTCAATATTATTCCCGATTCGGCAACGGCCTTCTTCCCTGCGCAGGACTTGATAAAACAGACCAACATCATACCATTCAAGGCAAAAGATGCACAACTCACCAAAATAATAGCCAAGGAAGGCATGGTGAACATCGATGCCTACAACACCCTGCCTGATACCTTGTATTTTCAATATATCCTCCCAGGTGCCAGGTTGAACAATGTCATCTTCAAGGCTTTAGAGAAACTTCCTCCAGCAGTAAACAACGTGGCATCACATGTTCACAGGAGTTATAATCTGGCGGGCTACACCATCGATTTGAAAGGACCAAACGAAGATACCGTGAACACTTTTTACTTCAACCTGTTGGGAAGCATTCAGGCTACCGGCCAGTTGCAAACCTTAACTACAAGAGACAGTATCCGGCTTCAGACTTCCTTTACCGGTCTCGTTCCGACCTATGCCAAAGGATATTTAGGCCGAGATACCATAGAGGTAGGGCCAGCTAGTATTCCGGTTACGGTGTTTAACAGAATCACTGGGGGCATGCTTAATGTTCATGATGTGAAGATGTCGATATCGGTACAAAACGGTATCGGTGCAGATGGCAGGGTGATCATCAACAATATTCAGGCTGTAAACACCAGGACAGGAAATTCTGCCACTTTGACTACACATGTAAATGCCAATGCATTCGATATTGCAAGAGCTACAGAAACCGGCAATCAGTCCAATCCTGTGAATATCGGATATAGTTCCTTGATGCTTGATAGAACCAATTCGAACGATACCGCCTTGGTGAATGTAATACCAAACCTGTTCAATTATGATTTGAAATTATTCATCGACCCAAATGGCAACACCAGCAATTTCAATGATTTCATGTATAGTACCAGTACCTTGAATGCAACGCTTGATTTGGAAGTGCCGCTTATCTTCATGTCCAATCAGTTGGAATTGTCCGATACAGCAACCTTTGCATTAGGCACAGCAGCCAATGCAGACCGCATCAAGCAAGGAACATTTTATCTTAATGTAGATAATGGTTTTCCATTGGATGGCGTCATTCAGATGTATCTTTTGAATCCTTATGGTTATGTAATCGACTCCTTGTTCTCCACCAATAATTTTACCGCAGCTCCGCTTGGCATCAATGGCATCGTAAGGCAACAGCAATTTTCGAAACTGACCATTCCAGTGTCGGAAGCCAAGATGAAAAATGTACTTACTGCCACCAAGGCCATCATCAAGGTTCGCTTTACTTCCA
This sequence comes from uncultured Bacteroidota bacterium, assembly GCA_903911135.1. Lineage (GTDB taxonomy): Bacteria > Bacteroidota > Bacteroidia > AKYH767-A > JABDAW01 > JABDAW01. Next base: position 11,242 of record CAIWCG010000009.1, on the reverse strand, counting down.
AGCCCAGCAATCAGAAAGTGCGAATCTACAGCGATTACAAGATTGCCTTGAAACTGGTTGGAGATTTTACCTATAAAGTTCAATAAATATTGTTTGTGAAGAGAGCCCTTTTACCCACCCTGTTTCTGTTGTTTGCTCTTGGCGCCGTTGGTCAGCCCAATGGTTTGTTCGCTTGGGAGCCAGTAGGTCTTGAAAACAATTATGATACCATGAAAAGTTCCTTCAGCATCAATGGCAGATTGAACTTTGGGTCCAATTGTTTGACAGCGCAATTTGCCAATTACTTTATCGGCAAAATGTTCATAGACAGCACGATGAAACAAGATGTACAATCCAGTTTGGTAGGTAAGAACCGTTATGGTTACGATTTGGATGAAGGCATAACTTATTCTCATAAAATAAAATCATTACTTGGCTTGCCTGTCAGCGGATATTATCTTGCGTTAAGAAACAGAACTCATGCCGATGCATTCTTTACAGGCGATGCGTTCAATCTTGTTTTCAATGGCAATTCGATGTTTGCAGGAAAAACCGCAACTCTCGACAATATCAATGTCCATTCCATGCAATATCAGCAGCTACAGTTCGGTCTTGTAAAAGTTTATCCTGCTTACAAATCCTCTTATACAGTCGGTTTTGGGCTTTCCTTGCTGAAAGGCCAAGATGACTTGCAGATAACTACCGGCAAAACAGGATTGTTCACACAAAATACCGGTGATACCATTACCTTGGATCTTTCCATGCGAATGAATCAGAGCGATATTGCCAAAACGGGTTATTCAGCTTTTAATGGTTGGGGATTGTCAACAGATATCTTTGTTGAGTATTATGATACCACATCTGAAGTGAGAATACGTTTGGATGTGAAGGATTTGGGCTTCATCATGTGGAATAATCACAGTATTCAAAATAACATCGATACCAGTTTCAACTTCACCGGGTTTAATGTGGCCAATTTGCTTTACCCTTCCGATTCTTTGTCGAACCTTTCCTTGGACAGCAGTTTTGTCAAGACTTATAATGCCCATCAAACCAAGAAAACATATAACACCATTTTGCCCGCTTCCGTTAATTTAAGCTATCGGATGTTCATTTCCGACAATCATCAATATCCTTTGGATGCTGGCATCAATTATCGATTTGCCGCAAACTATAATTTCATGGTTTATGCCGGCATTTCCGATTTCATCAACAAGAAAACCATTATAGGAGGCACGTTCACTTATGGCGGTTATTCCAAATATGGTTTGGGCATCAACTTCGGCAAAGATTTCGGCAAGGGATGCATTCTGGCCATCCAGACTCAAAACATAGAGTCCTTGCTTTTCCCAAATGGTGCCACTGGCGAAGGTGCCATGATTACTTTCAAAAAGTTCTTTTAATAGATGATAAACAACATTCCAAATATCAAGCATGCAGATGGAAACAATTTCTTTCTGCTGGCAGGCCCCTGTGTGGTAGAGGGCGAAGAAATCGTGTTTCATATTGCCAATAAAGTAAAGGCGATAACCGATAAGTTGGCCATTCCTTATGTCTTCAAGGCCTCTTTCAAGAAGGCAAACCGCTCTCGCATCGATTCCTTCACGGGCATCGGCGATGAGGTCGCATTGAAGCTGATTCAAAAGGTAGGTAGGGAGTTGAACCTTCCCACCGTTACCGATATCCATACCGAAGCGGATGCTTTTTTGGCTGCACAATATGTAGATGTGTTGCAGATTCCCGCTTTCCTTTGCCGCCAGACCGATTTGTTGGTGGCTGCCGGAAAAACAGGCAAGTTTGTCAACATCAAAAAAGGCCAATTTCTGTCTGCCGAATCCATGAAGTTCGCCGTCGATAAGGTTCGCTCTACCGGCAATGAAAACGTCCTGCTCACCGAACGCGGAACCATGTTCGGCTATCAGGATTTGATTGTCGATTACCGTTCCATCCCCGAAATGCAGAAGAATAAGGTGCCCGTAATTTTGGATATCACCCATTCCTTGCAGCAGCCCAATCAGAGCAGTGGCGTAACCGGTGGCCGACCTGATTTGATTGCCACCATTGCCAAGGCAGGCATTGCTGTTGGGGCCGATGGCATTTTTGTCGAGACTCATCCTGACCCTGCCAATGCGAAATCGGATGGTGCCAACATGCTTCATCTCGATCATCTCGAGAATCTCCTCACCGAATTGGTGACAATCCGTAAAGCTATCCGATAGGCTAAAAGCATTGCCTTAGTTCCTACAAATATTAGGCAAGCTACGGATTTTATTAATCTCCAATAAAATTGGAAATAGTAGTTTTATAAGGTAAAAAAATCTCGCGGAGACATTAAATGTACCTTTATCGAGGTAAAGGATATGGTTATCGAGGTAAAGGATTTGTTTACCGAGGTAAAGGGTATGGTTATCGAGGTAAAGGATTTGTTTACCGAGGTAAAGGGTATGGTTATCGAGGTAAAAGATTTGTTTACCGAGGTAAAGGGTATGGTTATCGAGATAAAAGATTTGTTTACCGAGGTAAAGGATACGGTTATCGAAGTAAAGTTTTCAATAATCGTTGCTGATGCTTATTTGGGTTTTATTTCTGATCAAGCAAAAAAACATTGCCCATAAAGAAATTCCATTCTATCCATTTATAGGAATAATGGCCTTTATCAAGCCATCTTTACTTATCTCAACAAGGTGATAAAACCCGATTTGTTGAAGTTCTTTCCGGTTTCTGATGTTGCTTTTACGGTATAAAAATAGGTTCCATCATCCATCAGCATGCCTGCCGTGTTGGTTCCATCCCATGCTATTTCCTTGCCGGTGGTTTCAAAGATTATTGCCCCAAATCGATTGTAAATGGTCAATGTAAATGCCGACATGCCGCTGTTTCTCACCTCGAATTCATCATTATATCCGTCCTTGTTTGGCGTAAAGATATTTGGTAAAACAAAAACGTTTTCCAGCACCGTAATCATCTCATGGGCAGTATCGGTGCATCCGCAATCATTGCCCACTGTCAGCGTCACATCCATGTTTCCGGAGGTATTCCAAAAGTAAGTGGGGAATTGAAAATGGGATGTCGAACCATCACCAAAGGACCATAACCAATTTCGAACGGGAAGGAAGGCATTTCCCGAACTTTCATCTCTAAAATAGAGGATGTCTTTGGTATAGATGGGGTCTAAATAGCTGCTCGAAAAGTTGGCATACGGCTTAGGGCTTACATGCACAAAATAGAAGCCGGTATCGACATATCCACTTAGGCCATTTTCGATAACACGCATTGAAAAAGTGTTGCACGAACCGGGGTTGTACCAAATGACCGATATGGTGGATGAATCCACCGGCGGAAGGATGTATGCTGCGGGAACATTCCAAGAATATGTGACGGTATCCACATGTGGAACGGAATAAGTATAGATGGCGGTGTCGTTATGCAGGCAAACAAAAGTATCACCGGTGATTACCAGACTGGTAGTGGCGAAATTCTTGGTGCCATTCGTTTGGCCATCAGCATTAATGAAGCCGATGAGCAGCATACCGATGCAAATTATTTTGACAACTATTTTTCTTGAAGGCATCATGATGTTATCTGTATTTTTCAGCAGTCAAAAATAAGACATTTTTAGAAAACAAAAACAGATATCAGTCATGTTTTCAAATATTTATAATCATTTTACTTCGGCTATCGCTCTAAATCGCTCTGCAAATTCTTTCATTTCCTCTGTAACCTCGTCATCGCTGGTGGCTTTCATGTAGGTTGACGAAAGACCCACCAATATCTCGAACATGAACCGTTTCATTTCATCGATAGTCATGTCTTTGGTCCATAAATCAAGGCTCATGGTGGTTTGTTCATTGCCATCCCACAACGAAATCATCATCGCTTTGCAGGGTTTTTCGGCCACCATACCCGTATCATCGGCTTTCCAGTCGATAGCCACAGGCAGTTTATCCGAATCTAATGAAACGATGAACTTGATTTCGGATTTCTTAATGTCAGCAGTACTCATTGTAGTTATTTTTAAGGATTATTTGTCGGCAAAAATACGCATTCCATCTATAAGGTCTCATCAAACATTTATAAATGACTAAATTTGCATCAATAAAAACATGGATATGGTAAATAAATTAAAAGATATCAAACTTTTCTTGACCGATGTGGACGGAGTATTGACGGATAACGGCGTATATTATGGAGCAGAAGGTGAAGTGCTGAAAAGGTTCTCCATTCGTGATGGAATGGCAGTAGAACGCTTGCTGGCAATGGGCGTAGAAACCGGTATCATCACCGGAGAAGCCTCTCCTTCCGTGGCAAAACGTGCCGAGAAACTCAAAATAAAGGAGGTTCATCTGTATGTAAAGGATAAGGCAACAAAATTTCTTGAGATTCTTGCCTCAAAGCAGTTGGATGCCTCACAAGTGGCCTATATGGGCGATGATGTGAACGATTTGGAAATCATGCAGTTGGTAGGTATCAAGGCTTGCCCTAATGATGCCATGAAATGCATTGTTGATATATGCGATTATGTTTGCGAAAACAAGGGAGGACATGGCGCTTTCCGCGAATTTGCCGAAATGATCATTGCCAGCAAAGAATTAAAATAGATTTCATTAAAATATATCCTGACATGACCGAAGAACAAGCACAACTTAAGGCAAGATACGAAAAACTCGGTAGGGAGGACAGAGAACTTAACGACAAAATGACGGAAACCTGTAAAAAGATTCCGCAATTGGCGGATGATGGCCGAAGTGTGCTCGACAAATTCCATCTTAATTTTGATGCAGAGAAGGAAATGAGCGAATTAAACGATCTTGGCATCACCACAAGTGGCTATAGTAGGGCAGAAATTTATGATTTATATGCCGACTATTTTTCGATGACGAAAGATATCGTTGAATTCATCAAAAACTCGAAAGCATTAAGAGAGGAGATTTATAATTTTGTCGATGTAATCAATGAAACGCATGATGACATGGCTTCTAAACCCAGAACCGAAACCTATGTTCATGCCATGTTGAAGGGATTGGAAAAGGCACATGATGAACTCAAGGTAAAATATCAGGATTTTGAGAATACATTCAATGATTATAGAACCAAGATCAACGACTTCATGATAAAACTTGGTTGATTTTGAGATTGGAAACAATAAATCATCAATAAATAGTAGAAAAGTAGCTCTTACTACGTGTATAGTAGCTCTTACTACGTGCGTAGTAGCTCTTACTACGTGCGTAGTAGCTCTTACTACATGCGTAGTAGCTCTTACTATGTGCATAGTAGCTCTTACTATGCGCGTAGTAGCTCTTACTATGTGCATAGTAGCTCTTACTATGCGCGTAGTAGCTCTTACTTTATACAAAATAATGCCGCTTAATTGCTTATTATCTCAAGAAATCTTGAAAAAATCCAGTGATAATCCCTTAAAATTAGTTATTCGATGTGCTTATGAACTTCCTTTTTGCCATGTGCAGCAGTTATTTTTGCAAATCCATAGCCTAAGGCAATGCCTAAGGGATAATCGCTTATCCAATGAACTCCATTGTTTACCATGGCAAAGGCCAGGAGGCCCATCAGTCCATATCCCACCGGTTTTATGTAGGAATATTCAGGATAATTGTCGGCAATGACCGTAACCGTTGCCATGGCCGTTGCCAAATGTCCGGTTGGAAACGCATCATGGTTGGGTACATGCTCTGCATAGGTTTTTTGATTGGGGAATAACGACCATTTGCCGCCAGGAACACTCGCCACATAAGGACTTTCCCTTCCTGTCAAGTGCTTGATGAGCTGCGTAACGAAACCGGTAGATAAGATGCATTCGGTCAGTTGGCTTGCAGTTTGTTTTGCCCTCAAGTCTTTCGTAATGAGGCCATCAACAAAAAAACAGCCGGCAATGGTGAAGTGAGTAACCCCGTCGCCAAGGAAATATAGAGCAGAATTCAAATCATGAGGTCCATTTAATGGCACATCGAACTTGGATTTCGAGAAAGGAAGAGGGATTTTAATGTCTAAATAGGTTTTTTCGGAATTAGTTCCAGCTATTTTCAAGTCATGTTGAGCAAAATGCTGCACCCCATCCAGCAATGGCTGGTCAATTAAAACCAAAGCGGCTGTACTGACAGCAATGGCAGCCATGGGAACAAGATTCTTCTTGGTAAAAGTTATTTTTGAATATTGATATAGGTTTGTGGGAATATTAGTGATGAAAGAAAAAGGCTTGGGCTTTGAATAAACAAAGTCGAGACTGTCATTTATATGATAAGTCTTCGTAATTTCAGCAGCAATTGGAGCTGGTTGTGAGTAAATGTTTTGACCAATGAACAATATCCCTATGCATATATATATAGGTATCAAGATTATCGATGAACGACAGTTATATTCTTTTTTATGCATGATTTTTAGGGTGGCAAAATTAGATTTATATAAGACAAATTGACAAAAATCATCCAAAATATAAAAAAATAACCTATCTTTGCGGCTGAATAAATTCATATCCACACTTAATATTAATATATAGTAGCATGCTTCGATTTAAAGCTGACATCAAGTCCTTGATTTTTATGGCCATTACCACCACCTTGCTGGTAGTGAACTGGAATTTGCCTTCCATCAATCCTTTTCTCTACGTTTGGCAGTTGTATATGGCTGTAACGGTGGCTGTAATGGCACATAATCATAACCATTTGCCCATGTGGAAAAACAAGATTTTGAATATATTGACAGATTGGTGGCTATCAATGTTCTATGGCTATCCGGTCTTTGGCTGGATACCTACACACAACAAAAATCATCATCGATTGAACAACCGTGAAGGTGATTATACCATCACTTATAGAATCAGCGAAAGAAATAATCTGCTTACCATCCTTTCTTATCCTTCCATCAGCGGATATTACCAGCAAAAAGTTATGGGCGATTACTTAAGGGAAGTAAAGGCAAAGAGCGTGAATCAATATTATTTATGTTTGGCGCAAATTGCGGTCTTGGTTGTTTTTGTTGCCGTTGCATTTATCATTGATTGGAAGAAAGCTTTATATTTTGTAGTTATTCCACAACAGTTTTCTACGTTCAGCGTACTGGTTTTTAATTATATCCAGCATGTTCATGCAGATGAGGAGTCAGAATTCAATCATTCGAGAAACTTTGTAGGAATTACGAATTTCTTTCTGCTAAATAATGGGTTACATACCATCCACCACGATAAAGCAGGTCTTCATTGGAGTGAAACACCAGCAGAATTCAAGAAAATTCAAGACAAGATAGATCCATCGCTTATCGAGCATAGCTTTTGGTGGTATATAATAAGAGTATATTTTTTAGGCTTGTTTATCCCTTCCTTTCGTACAAAATCCAAACGATTGGAAAGAATCAGGAGGCTTAAAGAAAGCAATGCATAATTAATTTTTTCACAAAAGTTTGAGAAAAATTTGGAATTATTAAAAACTATTCCTAATTTTGTCCCTCGAAATTATCACACACTATTTATAAACCAAAGAAAAGAAAGGAGAATGCTGATCGAATAAATCTTTACAATAATTAAAAGTTTTAAATAATAACCAATATTATTGATCAGCATGATGCATTCAAATCTAAGTGATCAGGAATTAATATCTAATTACCTGAAAGGCGATAACGCCAGTTTCGAAATCCTTGTTTACAGACACAAAAGGAAGGTTTATTCTTCCATCATTGTGTTAGTAAAAGATCCGCAACTTGCAGATGATATCTTTCAAGATACTTTTATAAAGGTAATCGATAAACTTCACTCCAAAAAATATAAGGATGAAGGGAAGTTTCTTGCTTGGGTGATTAGAGTAGCTCATAATTTGGTTATTGATCACTTCCGTAGGGAAAAACATTACCCAATGATAAGGGATACCGAAGAATATAATGTTTTCGACAGGCTAGACTTGATACAAAATAGCGCTCAAGACGACCTGATGACCAAACAGACAGAGAAGCAATTGCAAGAATTGATAGATGAATTACCTTTTGAACAAAAAGAAGTACTGATACTTCGTCATTACTGTAAAATGAGCTTCAAGGATATTGCCAAATGCACGGATGTCAGCATCAATACAGCCTTAGGAAGGATGAGATACGCCCTAATTCACCTTCGTAAACTTATAGAGGAAAGACACTTAAATCTCTTTGACTAGTAATTATTCTCTTGATCCATAGATTTTAATATTTATATGGAAGATTTTTAATCTTCCATATAATATATTTTTATTCAAGGCGTTTTTTGATTATAGAAGTTTATAATCAAATTAAATGAATAACCTTAATACAGCCTATGGAATTAAAAATTACATTAGAAAACCTATTTTCATTTGCATACAACGAAACGGAGATATTAGAAACCATTAACGTTGTTGATGCGATTGAAAATGATGAAGAAATCGCAGAAGAATATCAGGTAATTCTGGCAACGAAAGAGTTATTGGATAACGCTTCCTTTGAACCGTCAAAAAAAGCATTAGACAAAATCTTTAAGTATTCAAAACTCAAGAATTCTGCTTTAACCATAAACTAAAATTAATTATTTATCGGAATTAATTTTAGTGGAATAATATTTAGGAGATTGATTATTTGTAACAAATAATCTGGCCTATAAACATTAGACAGATAAATTAAAATCTCTAAGTGCTGAATTAAGGGAGGTCTTTTTATCAGTTGACTCTTTTCTTTTACCAATTATCAGAGCACAATGAACATTATAAGTTCCTGCAGGAAACAATTTAGGATAACTTCCTGGAATTACCACTGACCGTGGTGGAATTACTCCTTTATATTCGATTGGCTCGGAGCCGGTAACATCAATAATCTTGGTGGACATGGTAAGAACTACATTTGCGCCTAAAACCGCTTCCCTTTCAACCCGAACCCCTTCAACAACGATACAGCGCGATCCAATAAAACAACCATCTTCAATGATTACGGGTGCTGCCTGAACAGGTTCCAAGACACCCCCGATACCAACACCACCGCTTAAATGAACATGTTTCCCAATTTGGGCGCCCGAACCAACGGTTACCCAAGTATCAACCATGGTACCATCATCTACATAAGCTCCAATATTAACAAATGAAGGCATCACGATTACATTATTCCCAATATATGAACCATGCCTTACAATTCCCCCAGGAACAACTCGAATTTCCCTTTCGGCCAAACCTGTTTGCAATGGAATCTTATCATTGAATTGGAATGGAAAAGCATTGATGGTTTCGGTATGCTGGGTAGGGAAATAAAGCAGGATGGCCTTCTTTACCCATTCGTTAACTTTCCATTCATTGTTGTTTTGTTCGGCAACGCGTACATTGCCTTTGGTCAATTCATCTATGATTTCCTTGATGGCAGCCAAGGTTTTAGTATCCCTCAATAAGGTTCGATCTTCATAAGCAAGATTGATCAATTCTTCCAATTCTTTATATTTATTCATCTTGCAAAAAAACAAAATGAAATGGAAAGCGAGTCCATTTTTCGGCATAAATTTATCTTTGCGACCGAATGGCAAGGATTATGGCAATAGACTATGGTAAAAAACGTGTTGGAATAGCAGTTACCGACCCGATGCAAATGATTGCAAACGGGTTGACGACAGTGCATGCCAAGGATATCATCGTATTCATCAAAGACTATTTATCGAAGGAAGAGGTGAGCTGCATAGTGGTGGGTGAACCGAAGACGATGATGAACAAACCTTCTGAATCGGCAGTTTTGGTGGAGGCCTTCATCAAGCAATTGAAAAAGAATTTCCCAACGATGACGATTGCCCGAATGGATGAACGGTTTACTTCCAGAATGGCATTTCAAACGATGATAGACACCGGACTGAAAAAGAAAGCAAGACAGAACAAGGAACTGGTGGATACCATCAGCGCCACGATCATCCTCCAATCATACATGGAAACGATGGCCAATAAAACTCAACAAGAATAAAAGAATCATGATATTACCAATAGTTGCATACGGCGACCCTGTTTTAAAGAAAAAAGCGGAGCCAATTACCAAGGATCATCCGGGACTCAAGGAATTGATCGAAAACATGTTTGAAACGATGCATAATGCCAGTGGGCTGGGGCTTGCAGCGCCACAGGTAGGGGCTTCCATCCGCTTGTTTGTGATAGATACCATTCCATATGCCGATGAAGACAAAGACCCCGATTTGAGAGATTTCCGAAAAGTGTTCATCAATGCCGAGATGCTGGAGCAAGAAGGCGAACAATGGACCTATAACGAAGGTTGTTTGAGCATCCCTGGCATTCGCGAGGACATTTATCGGGAACCGATCATCAAATTGAAGTATTGCGACGAGAACTTCATCGAATATATCGAAACTTTCAAGGGCATCAGGGCAAGAATAATACAGCATGAATATGACCACACGGACGGCATCCTGTTTACCGACAGGATTTCGTTCTTAAGAAAGCGATTATTGAAAAACAGACTTCTGGACATATCGAAAGGCAGGGCCAAAAACGATTATCCGATGAAGTTCCCATTGAGAAAATAAAATATATCATAAATGAAAAATAGAACCTTATTGATTGTCGCCACCGGCATCATCAGCATGCTGGTGGCCTGCATGTCTCCCGAACAGAAATCATTGGAAAGATTGAAAAAAATGGAAATCGCCGTAAGCAAGGACACCGCCAAGAATCCTGACAAGGCGAAAATCCATGACTTGATGATGGGGTACAAGAATTTCGCCGACAGTTTCCCTAAGAACGACAGCATTCCCGAATACCTCTTCAGAGCCGGAAAGCTTGCCAGCGGCCTGAACTACACCATGGATGCCCTCCACTGCTACAAGCAGGTTTATGAGAAGTTCCCAACCAGCAAACGCGCTCCATTCAGCCTGTTCATGATAGGGTTCATCTACGAAAACCAGATAAGACATCCCGAATTGGCAAAGAAGACCTACGAAGAGTTCATGGCCAAATTCCCTACCCACGAACTCGCCAAGGATGTCAAATTTTCCTTGGATCATCTGGGCAAGAGCGACGAAGAACTCATCAAGGAATTCGAGGCCAAGCAGAAGATTTAGGCTGCTGATGATACCTTCATGATGGCTCGCCTATAGCGAAGCAATTATTAAGGCTATCATCAGGAATGAAAAAAGTTGATTTGAACCCTCAAGTCGGCTTTTGTTTTGAATAATTCTGCGAAATTTGTCCAAAACATGGCTTTTTAGCTTGAAATTCATCAAAAATAAAATCTTGAGGAACAAGAAAAGTTGGTGAAAGGGCAAAAAATCGGT
>CAIWCG010000008.1 GCA_903911135.1 uncultured Bacteroidota bacterium | reverse complement strand
TACTATAAGTGAAATACTATATAGTATAAATGAAATACTATGTACTATAAGTGAAATACTATGTACTATAAGTGAAATACTATGTAGTATAAATGAAATACTAGGTACTATAAGTGAAATACTATATACTATAAGTGAAATACTATATAGTATAAATGAAATACTAAATACTATAAGTGAAATACTATATAGTATAAATGAAATACTATGTACTATAAGTGAAATACTAAATAGTAGAAGTGTTTGACAGTACTGTTGAAATGAAGTTGAACACCCAAGAAATGGTTTTTGACAGTTGTTTCGAAGCTACCTGCCGTCAAAACTAGCCCCGATAGTAGCGGCAGCCCGCTGCTTGGTGTCGGTATTGGGGATGCAGCGGCTACAGCGGATAGCGGGACGAGGATGGAACGAGAAGAGGACATAGGCTCCAAATAAAAATTATGAATGATGGATTATGAATTATAAATTGGGGAGATGATGGAACTGGGGATAAATCGGCAAGGGAGGATGGGTGCAATCGGGGCAGGAAAATGAGGAAAAGTTTTGATTATGCAGAGAAATTCTACATTTGCGCTATGAAAGAAAAAACGGAGGCTTTCGAACGATTGCTGAGCATCATGGATGAATTGAGGGAAAAATGCCCTTGGGATAGGAAACAGACGATGGAAAGTTTGCGCCATCTGACGATAGAGGAGACGTATGAATTGACGGATTCGATCATAGAAAACGACCCGGACAAAATCAAGAAGGAGTTGGGCGATTTGTTGCTTCATATCGTGTTTTATGCCAAGATTGGGTCCGAAACCGGCTTGTTCGACATCAAGGATGTGATCGATTCTTTGTGCGAAAAGCTGATTCACCGCCATCCGCACATCTATGGCGATGTAAAAGTGACAAGCGACGAGGAGGTGAAGCAAAATTGGGAACAACTGAAGCTGAAGGAAGGTAACAAATCGGTATTGGCCGGTGTGTCGAAGTCGATACCTGCCATGATAAAGGCTATGCGAGTTCAGGAAAAGGCAAGAGCAGCAGGATTTGATTGGGAAAACAAAGACCAAGTATGGGAAAAGGTGTTGGAAGAGCTGGAAGAATTCAAAGCCGAGACCGATGTGGAACAACCTAACCAAAAACGGGTGGAACATGAACTTGGGGATTTGTTTTTTGCGTTGATAAATTACTCGAGGTTCATAGACATCAACCCAGAAGAGGCCTTGGAGCGCACCAACTTGACTTTCATCAAACGATTCAAGCATGTGGAGGAACGCGCCAATGAAAATGGACAGAAATTGATGGAGATGACCCTCGCCGAAATGGATGTCTATTGGAATGAAGCGAAGGAATTGGAACGGAGCGGGAAATAAGAGGTAAAGAAAATCATATTGAATAAATAGAAATAAATAACACCATGAAAATAGTATTGATAGGTTCAGGAAATGTGGCTACAGACCTTGGCAAAGCATTTCAAAATGGCGGGCATGAGATTGTTCAGGTTTATAGCAACAGTGCTGCCAATGCAAGCAAGCTGGCCAAGGAACTAAAATGCGAGAGTACCCACAAGGTAGATATGATTTATCCCAAGGCGGATGTTTATTTTGTTGCCATAAAGGATGACATGATAGAAACCTTTGTCAAGAAATTCAATTGGGCAGGGAGAATCATGGTGCATACCTGTGCCAGTCTCCCAATGGATGTTTTCAAGAATTCAACAAAGGAATATGGGGTGTTTTATCCGCTCCAATCATTTAACAAGGAAAGGAAACTGAACATGAGTACCATTCCAGTTTTCATAGAATCGAATACTACCAAAACAAAGAAGATATTGAAGGAGCTTGCCAAGTGTGTATCGGACAAGACTTATGAAATAACCTATGAACAGAGGCTTACACTACATGCCGCCGCTGTTTTTGCAAATAACTTTACCAATCATCTGTATAAGATAGCGAGCGACATTTTAAGAACTTCGGGTTTGGAATTTGATGTATTGAAACCATTGATAAAAGAAACTGCCGATAAGGTGATGACCCTTGATCCAGCTGCCGTTCAGACCGGTCCTGCACAACGAAAGGATGTGAAGACGATAAAGAAACACTTGGACTTGCTCAAGAATTTCCCCGCATACCAAAACATATACGAACAACTTACCGAAAGCATCGAGAGACAGAGCAGATAAGTGAATGGGTTTATTTCTTGCAACATATTTAATGATAAATACAAAACCATGTTAACGATTTTACGATTAGTCAGACTTCCAAACCTGTTGATCATTGCCTTTACAATGTATCTTACACGTTATTGTTTGCTTATTGAATTCGATGCAGAAACTCATAAGTTCATCAACATCAACTATACATTGAATAATGCAGGATTTGGATTGTTGGTATTGGCAACGGTGATGATTGCGGCTGCAGGGTACATCATCAATGATTATTTTGATACCAGAATAGATGCCATAAACAAGCCCGAAAAACTTATCATCGGTGTAAAGGTTTCCAGACGAATGGCCATGTTTACCCATGTTATTCTTAGCACACTTGGAATCTTGATAGGCTTTTATCTTGCTTATAATATCCACCATATCAAGCTAGGCTTCATCAATATAATCACTGTTACAGCACTTTGGTTTTATTCGCGTTCATTCAAGAAAAGGTTTTTGATAGGTAATGTAATCGTCAGTATCTTATCTGGGTTGATACCGGTTATTGTCACCTTGTTCGAGCCCAATATCTATAAGGAACTTTATTACTTCATAGCTGGCTATGCAATCTTCGCTTTTATAATATCTTTAGTTCGTGAAATAATAAAGGACTTGGAAGACATCGAAGGCGATATGGCTGAAAACTGCAAAACCTTGCCGATAATATTGGGTGTACGTCCTACAAAAACCATTGTCATTTTGTTGATGGCATTGATAATTGCCTTAACCAGTTATGTGCTTTATCTGCCAGGATTTGCGAGCAGCAGAATGTTTATTCTTTATGCCGTCTTTGCTGTGCAGATTCCATTGTTAGTCTTAATATATTTGACCATTTCATCGAGAAGCAAGAGGAATTATCATGTCATGAGTTTGCTTACCAAGGGGGTTATGTTTACCGGAGTATTGTCCATGTATATCTTTTATTATTGCTTGAATCATTAACCTTTAAACATGATGAACAACAAATTTATCCCGAATAAAAAAATCATATTGGCTTCCAAATCACCGAGAAGACAACAATTGCTGAAAGATCTTGGATGGGAATTTACAATCCTTACCAAAGACATAGATGAATCCTTTCCGAACCATTTAAAGCGAGAAGAGGTGGCCCTATATCTCTGTGAACACAAGGCAAATGCTTTCGTTGAGGAACTGTCAGAAGACACTATCGTCATTACTGCCGATACCATTGTATGTCTTGATGATTTGATCATCAACAAACCCGAGGATGCACAGGAGGCTTATGCCATGTTGCGGAAACTATCAGGAAGAAAGCACGACGTCTATACTGGCGTATGCATCAGTTCTGGAACCAAGCGAACCTCTTTCTTTGTTCAGAGCAGCGTGTATTTCAAAGAACTTTCTGATGACGAAATAAATCATTACATCGAACATTATAAACCATTTGATAAGGCCGGGGCCTATGGAATTCAGGAATGGATTGGATTCATAGGCATAGAGAAAATCGAAGGTTCCTACTTCAATGTCATGGGATTGCCGATCAAGCAGGTGTATGAAGCCGTGATGCAATTCTAACAGCCTGCAATCGCATTCAAACAACATTCCATACTCATGAGAAAAGCCTATATTCAAATGCATGTCGCCATTTTTTTGTGGGGGTTCACTGGCGTATTGGGCAGGCTCATCACCCTATCGGAATGGGTGCTGGTATGGTATAGACTGCTCCTCACCGTCATCTCGTTGCTCATCATTCATCTCTTCAATAGGCAGATAAAAATCCTTCCGCGCAGGCAGCTCATCCGCATCATGCTGGTGGGCACCATCGTCATTGCTCATTGGCTCACATTTTATGGCGCCATCAAACAATGCAACGTCACCATCACGCTCTGTTGCCTCTCCTCCATTGCGTTTTTTACCTCTATACTCGAGCCCATCATGCACCGAAAGAGAATAGATTATGTCGAAGTGCTGTTCGGCCTTGCAGCCATAGCCGGGATATACACCATCTATCAAGTGCAGGTGGGGTTTGGATTGGGAATCATCATGGCCATCGTCAGTGCGTTCCTTAGTTCCCTGTTTTCGGTGATGAACAAGGGCCTAATAGAAAACCATTCGCCCGAAACGGTCACCTTTTACGAACTCTTTGGCGGACTTGTTTTCCTCACGCTCATCTTCCCGTTGCATCTCTATTTCCAAACCGATGTAACCCTTCTTCCCGACCTCACCAACTGGATTTATATCGCCATCTTGAGCTTCTTCTGCACCACCTTGGCATTTACCATTTCGTTGCGCGCGTTGCAAAAGATTTCCGCCTTCACCATGAATCTTTCCCTCAATCTCGAACCCCTTTATGGCATCATCTTGGCCTTCGCCATCTTCCAGGAAAACAAGTCGCTCAAAAACGGTTTTTATTGGGGTGCCTCCCTCATCGTGCTTATGGTGGCCGCCCATTCCTATCATCAATACTACTTAAGGAAGAAGGTGGAAAACATTCTGAAAAGACAGTTGAAATAACATTTCAAACTGTTCCAAACTCCCTTCGCCTTCCCAATTTATAATCCATAATTCATCATTTATAATTTCTATTTGGAGCCTATATCCACTTCTCGTCCCATCTTCGTCCCGCTATCCGCTGTAGCCGCTGCTCCCCATTACCGATACCAAGCAGCGGGCTGCCGCTACTATCGGGGCTAGATATGACGGCAGGTTGCTTCGAATAAACATTACCATAGTTTCAAACTTTGGTAATGTTCAGACCCTTTGAAAAATTTATCTACCTCCCTTTTTGAATGAATTTTCTTTAAAAAAAACGGTTGATACACGATTTTGCCAAACGTATACGTTTCGACCTCAAACGTATACGTTTCGACTTCAAACGTATACGATGCGACCTCAAACGTATACGTTTCGACTTCAAACGTATACGATGCGACCTCAAACGTACACGTTTCAACCTCAAACGTGTACGATGGGGTAAATGTCATGTTTTAATGACCTTCGAGGCAACCTGCCATCAAAACTAGCCCCGATAGTAGCGGCAGCCCGCTGCTTGGTGTCGGAAATGGGGAGCAGCGGCTACAGCGGATAGCGGGACTGGCCATGATACGAGATG
>CAIWCG010000007.1 GCA_903911135.1 uncultured Bacteroidota bacterium | reverse complement strand
TGTTGAGTTTTTGATTATGTAAAATATTATTATTAATTTTACATCATTAAAATTATCATATAATGAATAAACATATACTTTTTGTATCGATTATTATTCTGATATCCATTTCGGCTAAAGCGCAACAGGGCCAGTGGACTTGGATGAATGGCAGCAGTACCAATAATGCTCCTGTGTGGGGGACTCAAGGTATCTTTGATTCAGCCAATACTCCAATCGGTCTTTATGAAGCTTGCCAATGGACCGACAGTCATGGTAAATTCTGGTTGTATGGTGGTCTTGATTCAGGAACTTTCAATCAGTATTCCGACCTATGGATGTTTAATCCTTCCATCAATCAATGGGCTTGGATAAAGGGTCCAGGAACAGTTCAACAGTTTCCCGTTTATGGTACTCAAGGCATACCAGATCCTGCAAATACACCAGGAGCCAGGTCTTTTGGCGTGGCCACTTGGGTGGACAATAACAATAATCTTTGGCTATTTGGTGGCATGAACAACCAATGGAGCGGTACTTTTGGCGACCTATGGAAATATGAAATTGCCACCAACCAATGGACATGGATGAAAGGCCCTGAAGGGTTCAACTATAGTTATGGATCTTATGGAACCAAAGGTGTGGCTGATACATCAAATTTTCCTCCTGCCCGCAGTGAAACATCGGCTACTTGGACGGATTCTCAAAATAATTTGTGGCTCTTTGGCGGAAACAGTTACTGGGGTACTCATAACGACCTTTGGAAATATAACATAGCCACCAACACTTGGACTTGGGTAAGTGGCAGTAGTGCCGTAAACGATCCTGGCCATTGGGGAACCATGACTGTTCCTGACACAGCCAACTTACCAGCGGCTCGAATGGTTTATGCAAAATGGAAAGACCATGCAGGAAATTTTTGGTTGTTTGGCGGTGCCAATTCGAATAGTTCCTCACTTGGTACTTATAATGACTTATGGCGATATAATCCTACCACGAATATTTGGACATGGATGAGCGGTCAAGTGGGCTTGAACTTCCCCGGTTATGCCAGTGGTTATTGTGCTCCTTCGGTCAACAACAAACCTCCAGGACGATTTGAAAGCCGAGCTTGTTTTCAAACGTATTGCAACTATGATCATTTTCAATTTTTTGGTGGAGGGTATGACATCAATGCATCGGGTAAATATAATGACCTTTGGGATTACGATGTTTCTACTGGCAAGTGGACGTTGTTGAGTGGAAGTCTTACATTGAATCAAGCAGCAGTTTATGGCACCCGAACTGTACCTTCTGCTGCCAATCATCCCGGTTCCAGAATGGGTTCTATTGGGTGGGTCGATCCAAATACACAGGCCTTCTGGTTGTTTGGAGGCATCATTCATTGGCCCGGAAATCACTCCAATGAAATGTGGCGATTCGTGCCGGATACGGCTTGTTCATTTCTATGTAATATGATTACTGATACCAAAGAAACCATCGCCAATAAATCGGAGATTATCATTTATCCAAATCCCTTCAATGCTCAAACTACCATTACTCTGAATAGCAATTATCAAAGCCCATATTTAATGATTTATAATCTGCTCGGGCAAGTGATTCGAACTATTGAATTTGGCAATGAAAAACAGCTAACCATAAGCCGTGAACAAATGGCTAATGGCATGTATTTTTATAAATTGATGGATAAAAATGATGTAGTAATTGCTTCAGGCAAAATGATTGTCGAGTAATCCAAATTATTCCTGTAGGATTAATTCAGATTTACAACAATACTTGTTCCTGAAACAACCTTAAATGATTTCTCGATGGTATAAAAACTATCATGAGATGCTTTTGAGCGGAAGACAGCTTTATAGGTGCCTGGCAATAAAACCAAGGTTTCTTTCAAGTTGTTTTCATTGAGATTATAAATCAGGTTGAGTTCGTTTTTTTCTATTGAATAGATTGTTCCATAACCTTTTGAATTGGAAATAATCGTGACCAAACCTGGCTGCGGAACTTGAACAGTTGTGGTGTGACTTTGGGTTATATCAACATTATTCACATACATTCTTGGCAAGGATAATATCTCAAGATCGTACTTG
Source organism: uncultured Bacteroidota bacterium (assembly GCA_903911135.1). Classification (GTDB taxonomy): domain Bacteria; phylum Bacteroidota; class Bacteroidia; order AKYH767-A; family JABDAW01; genus JABDAW01. Next base: position 6,329 of record CAIWCG010000007.1, on the reverse strand, counting down.
CCAACAAGATATTTTATGTCAGTATTGAAGTCCTGTACATTGAGGGTATTCATTTCTTTCGATTTTCTCACTATGCATTTTAGATTGTTATAATCGCTCAAACCGGGAAGTTTCAGCAATAAATCGCCTTGGGGGGCATCGATGCCAATGATGGTATGCTTGCCAGGAGTTAAAATAACACTGTCCTTTTCTACAGGAGGAATGGTATGAACCTTTATTTTATAAGTAACCAATGGATCCAAACGCAGAGTATCAGGGATTCCACGGGCGTTCATTGTATGCACGTAATCATACTTTTCAAGTCCCGATGTCATGTTATAAAAAGTCATGTTTACATTCGTTTCCGTGGGTTTTCCATATACATCCAACAGGTTGACTTGACAAGTGGTATTGTTTAAAACTTGTGAGATAACTACCTTCAATACGGCTTTGAAATCATTCTCATTTGAGGCATCATAATAGGTGCCGACACAATCAAAGCTCTTCTTAAGGCCTTCATCCAATCCGATACCGATAATGAACGGTTTAAGACTGATTCCCTTCTTTTGCAATTCATATGAAATGGCACAAGGATCACCTTTGCATTCTTCAATGCCATCGGTTATCATGATGATGATATTTCGTGCATTTACATCTGGGAAATCCTTTTCGCATGCTTGAAGCGAAAGGGCAATTGGAGTTGTTCCCTTGGCTTCAATATTGTTCAATCGAACCTTTATTACATCGGCATTGTTTTTTGCAAATGGCACTTCCAATCGGGTATCATTGCAATCTCCTGGAGGCCAAGGAACCTGATGACCAAAACATCTTAGTGCAAGGTCGAGGTTATTAATCTTTTTTAAACTATCCAATAATTCTCCCAATAGTTTTTTTGCAATTGCCATCTTTGGAGCCGTTTTCCAATTGGCATTCATGCTGCCAGAGCAATCAAAAAGAAAAAGTATTCGAGTCAGTTCTTGTGATTGCTTAGGTTGTTGTTGGGCATAAGACTTGAAGGAAGCCAAACCCCAAAAAAACGCAATAACAAGAAATATTCTGAAAGATTTCAATTTAAGAAATTCTTAATAGTCGCCTTGTGATACTTTCAATTGTGACAAGGCATTTGCAAGTTGTTCATCATTCGGGGCAATACCATGCCATTTGTGGGAATGCATCATGAAATCAACTCCATAACCCATAATTGTCTTCATGATGATCATGATCGGTTGGCCTTTACCTGTAAGCGTTTGAGCATGCCTTAAAGTTTTGGTAACATCGTCCATGTCGTTGCCATTCATCGTCAAGGTCTTCCAGCCGAAAGCTTCCCATTTTGCATTCATGTCGCCCATTGCCAATACATGATCTGTAGAGCCATCTATTTGTTGGCCATTGTAATCGATGGTTGAAATCAGATTGTCCACCTTCTTGGCCGCAGCATACATGGCTGCTTCCCAAATCTGTCCCTCTTGCATTTCGCCATCACCATGCAGCGAATAAACAAGATGCTTGTCATGGTTGAGTTTCTTGGTTGTTGCAGCACCTATTGCTACCGATAATCCTTGACCCAAAGAACCCGAAGCAATGCGAACACCGGGCAAATGCTCATGGGTGGTTGGATGTCCTTGAAGACGGGTATTCAGTTTTCTGAAAGTACTTAATTCCTTAACGTCAAAATATCCTGACCGTGCCAAAACACTATAAAAAACAGGAGAAATATGCCCATTTGACAAAAAGAAAAGGTCTTCACCTATTCCATCCATCGTGAAATTTTTCGGGTTATGTTTTAGGATTTCAAAATACAAGGCGGTAAGAAAATCGGCACAGCCAAGCGAACCTCCAGGATGACCTGATTGAACGGCATGAACCATGCGAACTACATCTCTTCTTACTTGTGAGGCAATATCTTTCAATTCATTATTGGTATGCATAAAAGTGGATTTATTTGAACTGCAAAACTAATCTATTTTAGCTCAACGGAAGACAAAATCATTCATTGTTGAAAACTATTTTTTTGTTGATAATTTTCTTGTTTGCCCTACAATATTCCAAATGTCGAGTTAATTATGGATAACTTTTTATCAATTTTGTTGAAAACAAGAAGTATCATTAAAATAAATTAGAGATCAATACGTAGGGTTTAAGCTAATGTATGTTTAAGAATAAGGAGAGTTTTGATGTTTACACTTATTTTCAAGCTAAAATATAGCTTTAATTTTGTTGCCATAACTTTCAGATAACTGTAAGTAGTTAAAATCTTTCTTTTGATGACTTATAGATATCTATAAGTCATCAAAAGAGTTCTTTTCATCACATTCAGATAACTGCAAATCATCAAAAGAGTTCTTTTCAACACTTTCAGATATCTAAAAGTCATCAAAAAAGTTCTTTTCAACACTTTCAGATATCTATAAGTCTTCAAAAGAGTTCTTTTCATCACTTATAGATATCTAAAACCATTTTGCACTTTTTTTTGTGCCTTTTATAATGGAACAAAGTTATGATTGGTAAAAATAACTCAAAAAAGATGAAAATAGGAGGGAAGGTTTACCTATTTTTTACACAAGGAGTGGGTATAACCGACGACAAACATAGGCTCAAGGAAGTCGAAATGCTGACTGGCTTTTCCACCTGTGGTAGTAGTCATTATATCGGGCAAATTGATGTATCCGGCCTTAACGCGAGCTAGGGCAAAGAAATGTTTGAAAAAATCGAATTGCAAGCCAATGCTGGTAGAAAAACTGTATCCAGCCAGATGAAATCCCTTTTTGCCACTTTCCATATCGTGATGTGGCGGATAGCCCAAAACATCGGCATCGGTATCAGGAACCACAGCCCCAAAAGCAATGGTGCCGACCACAGATAGGGCATCTTGGCCGTTCTTGGAAATCCAAATCTGTTCATGTTGTCCAAGTTCGAAAGTGACATCATTCAAGCCATCGCAATGCTCGAAATTGGTTAGGAATCCATTTGGCAAAGAATCGATAATGGAAGGGCCGACTGGTGAATTTTCATCCTCATCACCTACCACCACCTCGGTGTTGTTATAAACGCCAATGTTTTTTCCTCCATTATTATCTTTCGAAATCATTCCTGTAAGATGAGTTGCCTGTTTCACCATTCCATATTTCATGTGATCCCAACCGATGCAAATGAATGTCTTGTCGCTAAGGTAATACCCCATCCTGAAATTGAATTGCGGAACGCTAACCGTACTTGGCGAAACATACGTCATGAAGTCAGTAGTCGGTTGATCATCTGCCCTTATATTTGTTATGGAAAAATCATAACCGTCTCCCCAAAAATGCATGTCGCTTTTAGTATAGGTGGCACGGTTATAACCCCAATAAAAGAAGGCATTTCCCTTTCTTTGAAAAAGTTCTTTGGGTTCAATTGTTGCACTATTTGAAATGGAATTCGAAGCGCTTGTATTTTCATTTTTTACCTGTGCAGAAACGCAAAGTGCAAGGAGCGTTGTTATACTTAATAAAAGTTGTTTTGATATCTTCATTTAATTGAAATTATTAGCGGACAAAATTAGCCACCATTTGCCATGTAAAATATGACCTAAATCACCTTGCTTTATAATCGAAGATGATATAGCTAATATCTATTGTTGATTGCGGAATATTCTTTTGAGATTGAATTTTCGAACAGGAGTAACGATTAATGGAACCTTCTCGGTAATCACTGAACTGGTATCCAACCCAAACGCTTGCTCATCGGACAATGAAATTGTTTTAAGGAAATTATAAACATTCAAAACAATTCGGTTCCAGAAGTTCAATTCGTTATCATAAGTCAAGGTTTTATCGATGACAACAAAACGGAAATCTCCAGCCATGTGGTTGTTTCTCAAGGAAGGGTACCTGCTTGAAATATCCACTTCATTGTTTCGAACGAGATCCTCAATGACACTTCTGAAAAGAACATTTATTTTCTGATCGATACGGAAACCAAGTTTGAATTCCACCCTTATCAACGTTCCTGGTATGATGGTCTTTACTTCATATTCCATGGTATGCGGTTCGTCTTGAACATCAACGTGAACCAGCCAATAAACATCCGCTCTTTTAGGCTTCTTTCTGAAAATGGAATAAACGATGGAAGTCTCGATATCCTTTGCCCGATTGGCTTTGGTTAAATAAACCAGATGAGTGGCAAACTTCGGAATCTCTTCATCCTTGTTGATGTCCGTAAATAATTTCAGGTATTGATCGACATGGACAAATTCGATGTATCGAGCCCTGATTCTACGAGCCTTATACCAAACCCACATCACTAAAAATAATCCACTGCCGATTACCAATGAAACCCAACCTCCATGCATGAATTTGCTTAGATTGGCGATGAGGAAAGACGTTTCAATGACGATATATGTCAAAAGGAAACCCCAGGTGAAAAAACTTCCATATCGCTTGATGACAAAATAATTTGAAATAAGGATGGTAGTCATCAGCATGGTTACCGTGATCGAAAGTCCATAAGCAGCTTCCATGTGTGATGATTCTTGGAAATAGAGCATGACCCCCACGCAACCCAACCAAAGCATGAAATTCACACTTGGAACAAACAATTGCCCTCTTTGAATGGTAGGGAATATCACTCTAACCTTAGGCCAAAGTTTCAGCCGCATGGCTTCGCTGATGAGTGTATAACTGCCACTTATCAGCGATTGACTGGCAATGATGGTAGCCGCCGTAGAGATGATGATGCCGGGTATTACAAACCAAAGATGATGTGGATCGCTGGCATTGCTGGTTTTCATTATTTCAACGAAAGGGTTGCGTTCCTCACCCAATATTTCTCCGGTATGCTTTAATAGCCAAGCTCCTTGACCGAAATAACTTATCAGTAAAGTGGTTTTAACAAACGTCCAAGATACCCTAACGTTTTGTCTGCCGCAATGGCCTAAGTCCGAATACAATGCCTCTGCACCGGTAGTGCAAAGAAACACCGAGCCCAATATCCAGAAACCACTCGGGTGATGAGCCAGCAAGTCATAAGCGTAGTAGGGGTTTAATGCTTTAAGAATTTCTGGACTATATAATAACTGTATGCCGCCTAAAACCGCAATCATCGAAAACCAGATAAACATCATTGGGCCAAAGGCTGCACCCACCAGATTGGTGCCGAATTGCTGAAACAGAAACAGCATGGTGATGATGGCGATAACGATAGGAACCGTTGGGATATCGGGATTGTAAATACGCAAACCTTCCACCGCTGAAGATACCGAAATGGGAGGCGTGATGATTCCGTCGGCAAGCAAGGCACAACCACCTATAATGGCCGGGTAAACCAACCAAGGACGATGCCTACGAACCAATGCAAACAGCGAGAAAATGCCCCCTTCGCCATTGTTGTCGGCACGCAATGTGAGCACCACATACTTTATGGTCGTCTGCATCGTCAGCGTCCAAAAGATGCACGACACACCGCCAAGAATCACGTTCAGGTCTATCACGTTTTTGGTGCCTATGATGGCCTTCAATACATACAGTGGTGAGGTTCCGATATCTCCAAAAATGATTCCAAGAGTTATCAGGATTCCTGCCGGCGTGGCTTTTTTAAGAAAATCTTTCGAGTCCATATTGATTTTTATCGCCGCAAATGTACAAAAGTAAAATGGTGTTGAATGGGGCTTCTTTACAAATTTTTCTTTTTTGAAGCCTATGGCAGGTTCTCGTCCCATCTTCGTCCCGCTATCCGCTGTAGCCGCTGCCTGCCCATTTCCGACACCAAGCAGCGGGCTGCCGCTACTATCGGGGCTAGGCTTTGACGGCAGGTTGCTTCGAAACAGCTTTTCGCCGCTACAATTCAATAATTGAATATATCCTGTCAGGCTATTTACCCAAAAATCTACTTCTTCCTATCATGATTCGCAAGCTGCTGTTTGCGGCTCCATAACAGTCTCTGGAACTGCATCTTCAGCTTATTCAAGTATAAATGCTACTGTTAGCGCCGAAAAAATAGTTGTTAGCGTGGCGCTAACAACTGTTAGCCGACCGATAACAACTGTTACTGCTCCCCTAACAACTGTTAGTGGCGTGGTAACAGTAATTAGCGGTCCAATAACAGTACCGGGTACTCCCCATTCTACTGTTAGCGCGGCTGTAACAACTGTTAGCAGAGCTATAACAACTGTTACAGCCGTGCTAACAACTATTTGCGGAGCTGTAGCAGCCCCGTATGGTCCGCTAACAACTGTTACAGGAGCGCAAACAGTAAGATTAGATGGGGTAATAATCCAAATGAGAGGCGCAAAAATTGATTTTGCTCTAGACAGATTTCTTTTTCTGCAAGTAATCGTTCGTTTAATGTAACGTTGCTTCGGCGAAAAGGCGAAGCCT
>CAIWCG010000006.1 GCA_903911135.1 uncultured Bacteroidota bacterium | reverse complement strand
ATTGGAAGTTGTTTCGAAGCTGCCTGCCGTCAGAGCATAGCCCCGATAGTAGCGGCAGCCCGCTGCTTTGTGTCGGGTTTAGGGGATGCAGCGGCTACAGCGGATAGCGGGACTGGCCATGATACGAGAGGTGTATATAGGCTTCAAAAGAAGAATCTTATGCTTATTGGTTAGGGTTTGGTGGCGAAAAAGCGGTAGGAGAGGCCGAGGGTGTAGTTGATGAAGGAGGCTACTTGGCCGCCGTTTACGTGCTGTATGAGGGGGTATTCGTATAGGCCGTAGAGGGTGAGTTTTTTGAATAGGGTGTAGCCGATTTGTGGGACGAGGAAGGTTTTTTCGCTGCCGGTGAAGTCGATATTGAAGGTGAGTGGGGAGGAGAGGTAGGTGTTTCGGCGCATTTTGGCGATATATTCGTATTTCCAACCGAGGGAGAGGGATAGGTTGCTGGTGAGCATTCTGTTGCCGAAAAGGGATACGCTGCCGTAGTTTCCGTATTTTACTCCGTCGGCATTCCAGCCTTTTAGGATGTAGGTGCCGGTGGTGAAGAACTTGATTTTGAGTTCGGGGAATCCGCGGAGGAAGAAGCCGTAAAAAATGAAGTCGTTGGAGCCGGTGGTGGGTTGTATGCCGGGTGGTTTTTCTTCGGAAAAGTATTTTGGTCCTTTGTGGGTATAGATGGTATTGAATGTGGAGTCGTTGAACTTGCCGATGGGGATTTTAAGTCCTGCTCCTATGGCTGCTTCCCATACCGCTGTGGGGGTGGTTTTGTTCCAGATGTCGTATTTTGGGAAGATGATGAGGTCGCCGAATCCTTTTGATATCAGGGTGTCGGAGCTGTTTTGGGTCTTGTCGAACCAATAACCTGTTTCGATGGAGACGGTGAACTTGCTGGTGATGCCGTAGGCGATTTTGGAGTAGAGGTACTTGGTTTCGAAACTTTTCAGTGGGTTGACGATGACGGGATCGACGCCAAGTGTTTTGTTGGAAAAGGTGCGTTGGAAGTTGGTGTTTATCTCGAACTGGTCTTTCATCAGCACTCCCTGCGAACTGCCTCCTGCCATGGGGCTACCACCACCTCCAGCACAGCATTGTGCCGATGATTCGTTATGAATAATGCTTGCAAGGATGAAGATTCCAATTACTAAGAGCTTGTTACTCATAAAGAATTTCATTGAGATGGTTTATCCTGTTTTATTCGGCAAGGCTGAATGAAAAACGGATTAGTTGGCAACCGTCAACCGGATGACTTCGCGCTTGCTTCCGGTATTGAGTTGAAGGACATATATGCCTTTGGCAAAGGATTTTGTGTTCAACAGATATTTGTTTTCGCCAGCTTGCTGACGGCCCAAGTCGATGCTTTTCATCTTTTCGCCGAGGATATTATAAATCACCATATCCACATTTCCTGCTGCCCGCAAGGAATAATTTATCGTTACCGTAGAGGCGGAAGGGTTTGGATAGGCGCTAATGGCGTTCATGGAAGCAGTATTTTCTGGAACACCGGAATTGGCCAAAGCCACATCTATGGCTGAACGGATGGTAGGATCATCGCCAGCTACAAAACCAAGTTTCTTGTAATAAACATGATGCGTCAGGCCACCCAACACCACGATGGTAGGCATTCCCATGCCCCCATAGTAGCTGATATCTGCCGAGCCATCAGTGAAGGTGGTACAAGAAAATCCATTGTTGTTCTTCCAACTTTGGGCATCTGTGCAGGTAGGGGCTGCATTATAGGGCATGGCATAAAAATTCACCCTATTAGGGTTCGAAGCCAGATAATCGCTATAGATGGCATCGAGATAGTTGCCCGCAAAAATGCAGGAACTGCAGCCCACCTCGAAATATTCAATCAGTGTCACTTTGCCGTTATCCAATTCGGCAAACAGATGGTGGTTCGTTCCTCCACAATCGGTTTTCGTCCAATCCAATCCAGTGGTTTGTCCCATTGTCAAGCTGCAAATCATCAGCAAGGCAAGTAAAAATCGTAAACTTCTTTTCATTTTATTTATTTTTATTTCAGTCAATTATTTCGTAGGCAAAAATAGACACTCCGAGCGGCAAAATTAATGATTATTATCATATCATCCACCAAATACATACAAAATCCATACCAGTCCTTGACAATTTTAACTGATACCCCTCCCCCATTCATAATCTATAATTCAT
>CAIWCG010000005.1 GCA_903911135.1 uncultured Bacteroidota bacterium | reverse complement strand
TTTGGAATATCTTTTTTAATATCCTCATACCGTTTGTAGAATTCCTTGGCAATGTCGATATAATTTGCTCCAGGTTGAGGAAGTAAACCCAAGCCAATCATTGGAACACCTGATTCTTTCAATATTGTTTCTTCTTGCTCTGCACCTAAAGCAGCATAGCCAATGTCCTTTAGTTTGATGACCTTGTCATTGTCGGATTTTATGATCAGATTATTAAACTCTGCAACGGTTTTTAATTTCCCAACCTGGCGAACATTCAACTCGGTGGTGTTACCTTCTATTTTTCCTGCTGGTAATTCTACATTCTCAACGGACAAGGCATTTTGAACATCTAATGGAGTCAATTTGTAGGATGAAAGTTTCTTTGGATCCATCCAAATTCTCATCGCGTATTTCTTCTCTCCCCACACTTGTATGTCACTGACACCTGGAATGGTCTGCAAGCGTTGCTGTATCACATTTTCGGCATAATCGCAAACCTCCAATTGTGTTTTGGTATCACTCTGAATGGTCAAGGCTAGAATTGCATCACTATTGGCATCAGCCTTTGTAACGACTGGTGGCGCATCGATATCTTGAGGCAAAAGCTTAACACCTTGTGCCACTTTGTCTCGGACATCATTAGCGGCAGTTTCAAGGTCGGCATCAATGTTGAATTCCACAGTAATATTACTGAATCCCAATGCACTCGAAGAGGTGATTGTTCTGATGCCTGCAATACCATTGATTGCACGTTCCAAGGGTTCAGTAATCTGTGATTCAACAACATCGGCATTCGCACCGGTATAATTGGTTCTTACGGTAATGATAGGAGGGTCGATGGATGGATATTCCCGCACACCAAGAAACTTATAGCCGATAACGCCAAACAAAACAATGGCTATCGACATCACGGTGGCTAAGACCGGTCGCTTAATACTGGTGCTTGATAACGACATATGCTATTTTACATCTATAACCTTGACTGGAACATTGGGGCGCAATTGCATGATTCCAGTGGTAATGACCGTATCGCCAACTTGAAGCCCATTGGTAATTTCAATGGATGCATCGGTTCTCATTCCGGTTTCTACCATTGCTGGAACTGCCTTTCCGTTTTTAGCTAAAAAGACTTTCTGCGCTTTCAATGCAGGTATGATGGATTGGGTAGGAACCATGATGATATTCTCTTTTTTCTTAAGAACCAATTCGATGGAGGCAAATGCACCGCTCAAAAGTTTTTGGTCCTTGTTGGAGGCATGAGCACGTATCTCAATGGTTCTTGAAGTCATGTCAATCCGAGGTTCGATTGCATAAATGATGCCGATGAAATCCTTCTTTATTCCTGCTACCGAAAAAATTACTTCATCTCTTGTTTTAACTTCATTCATGTACTTTTCAGGGATTGAAAAATCTATTTTCACAGGATCCAGTTCTACTACGAATGCTACGGTTGTAGCGTTCGAAATATAACTTCCTTCACTCACATTTCTTAGACCAACAACGCCATCAAAGGGAGCTTTAATTTCCGTTTTAGCTATCTGTGCCTTTATGATGTCTTCATCAGCCTTGTCCGCATTCAATTTATTCAAAGCCACATCATATTCTTCTTGACTGATGCCTTTGGCATCCAACAGTTTCTTTTCCCTAAATTCGTTTTCGCTGTCCAGTTTAATCATGTTCTGAATTTTCTTCAACTGTCCTTGAAGGTCGGCATCATTTATCTTTACCAACAATTCACCTTTCTTTACTCTACTGCCTTCCTTAATGTATAATCCGGTAATTTTTCCTGCTGTTTCGGTCTTCAGTTCCACTTCCTCATTGGCCATTATGCTACCTGTTACCTGTACTTTATTGTCAATAGTTTGCGGCGCCACTATATAGGCCGTAACCAAAATTGCCTGGCCTTTTGAACTTGGCTTTGCATTCTTTGAGGCATCATTGGCATTTGATTTTAATTTTACCCAAACCAAAGTGCTTATGATGACAATTATGACTATTGATAATATGATGTTTTTTCTGTTCATACTGGAGTGTGATTCCTATTAATGGGGGCAAATTTAGCAATTAATCCTTTTAAAGATTTTTTATGATGCTTCATTTGCCAATAAGATTAAACTTTAAGAGTTTTTTAACACTAATAAAAAAGCTTGACATGTTTATATTTATCACTCAATAATCCTATGGAGGCATCATTTTAAAACTACTTATTACCTTATATTTACTTATTGATAATAAAAAACACCATTTGTGTATTGGAAAAGACGATATCTGACACTTAACAGATGTTAAGCAACACTTAACAGGTGTTAAGCAACACCTAACAGGTGTTAAGCAACACTTAACAGACGTTAAACAACTCTTATCAGACGTTAAGCAACACTTAACAGACGTTAAGCAACACTTATCAGATGTTAAGGAACGCTTATCAGACGTTAAGCAACGCGAAACAGACGTTAGGCAATGCTTAACGTCTGTTTCGACAGACTTAACAGATGTAACGATACAATTATCGTCTATTTCTTGTCTACAATTAAAAAAAACTGATTTCAGTAGTGAAAAGCAGGTAAATATCGATGATTATTTGGTATGAACCAAATATTGATAATCGAGATAATAAAGAATCTTTAATGAGACGCTGTTGGTTTGTGGTGCATTAATGGCGTTATGCAAGTTGTTGAAATAATTGGCATCACCGCTTTGATATTCCCTGTCGATGGAATTCTTATAAACCAACAACAAGGCGCTGCCAGGTGCAAATTGCCAGGAATAAACCAAATCAATATTGAAATAATTGCTGTTGAAATTGTTTACGCCTGCATATTTGTCATTGTTCTGCAAGGAGCCATCATCGAGCAAGGAGTAGTATTTATTATAAACTCCATTTGATAAATAATGACGAAAGCGAAGGCTTAAAGACATGTCGTTCTTGAATATATATTTTATGGTCATGGTATTTACGATGGTATAAATATCGCGTTTACCAAAGATTATTTGGTTGTTTTCATCGAAATTTGCAAAGCCCACATCGTTCATGTAATGGTCAAAGTCGGTGTTGTGGCGCAGCGACAATCTATCACTGAATTTCAGGATTGGACTGAATGTGAATCCATATGCATGGCCTTCAAAGCGAGGAGTGGAATTAACTCTCAAATCGAAATCGCAGGCGATTGAATTTTCGTATGGAGCGCTTCCCATAAAATTCAAATAACCATAAGTGGGTGTAATGTAATACCTGCCTGCAACACGTGGCTCATAGAAATCCTTTCCGACAGAAGGAGCACCACCGGCAGCGAAATCCCAACCCCAATGTGAGTTGGCTATTACAAAGGAATTAAAGTTGATGCTGTTGTTTTCGAATTGGCCGGTCTTGTAATTATAGACTTGAGAAAAATTAATGTTGTTATACATTTCATGGACTCTCCAAAAAGGCTTGTAGATGTTGTATTGAAAGTTGGCAGAATAGGCCCTATAGTTATTATAAAGACCTAATCCAAGGTCGTTTTTATCGAAATCAGAACTCAAGTGTTCTGATGAAACGGTATAGCGAAAGTTGCCGCTGATCTTTGAAAAACTAAGATACCATGACTTGCCGATTGTATCGGTGTAAACATTATTGAGGCTGTCGTTTTTAATGAATCGTTGAGAGATGGTGCTGCCTCCGCGTATCTCATAGCTGTGTTGCTTGTTCTGGAAGTTGCCACCGATGCTGGTTACATTGGCATTAATGGCATTTTTGGTCCTGATGGTGGCAGCATTGATGATATATATGTCGCTGTTGTTTTTTAAATTCTGGTCGAAAACCAACACGTTGTAATCCGTCAAAGGTTCTGTCAGTATTTTGTGGGAATTGCCAGCCGAATCCTTTATGGTAGCATATGTATTATCGGTAACGGCATTGAATTCTCCGATACCCAATCCTCCATTAGTTCTGCCGGAAACCTTAACGGCATTCAGCAGCTTTACTTGGCTAGGGTTTTCAACTATCGTTTCATTGGGCTTTAAATTGTTGATGACATCGTAATATCCGCTTGGAGTTCTGCCGATACGGCGAGTGTAGAAAACTCTATCTCTATTGAAAAGCTCGAAACTCTCCTTGAAAAAAGGACGGTTTTCATCTAAAACAATTTCGAAAGGTGTCAGATTCTTCACCCTGTTGTCGCTTTGGACTTGACCGAAATCAGGAAGCAATGTCATATCCAAGGTAAATCTACGGTCGATGCCATATTTAATGTCTGCACCGGCACTGTAAGAAAATGATTTGGTATAAACCAAGCGGCCATTCTCATCGTTGGCAGGGGCATTTTCAAAATAAACAGAACCATAAGGAGTAAAGGACAATCGCAAGGGCGTTTTAATGTTGGATATCCCGTTCAGATTTCCCCAATAGTTCATGTAGTTGGCCTTGTCTTTTGGAGTATAAGACCATTGATCCAATTCACGGGTTCTCCTGATGCTTCGAAGGAACTGAACACTCCAAGTCTGATCGGTATTCTTAGGAAAACGGATAGCCGAATAGGGAATTTTCATCTCTACGCTCCAGCCGTTATCCAGCATCTTGACTGCGCTCTCCCAAATAGCATTAAAGGTGTCGTCGGTTTCCTTTGAATCTCCCTGAACACCGGAAGCCCATACAATAAAATGAAATGCATCAAGGTGTTTATTGTAGGTATCCATTTTTATTTCAAAGTAATCAGCATTCAGGTCATCATCACGGTTGCCGAGTTCACGAAGAATGCTGTCGGGATGATTGTCATACATCATGGCACTGATATAAACAGCCTTGTCATCATAAACTACCCTCACCTCGGTTCTGAAATTCGGTTTTGCACCTTCCTTGGGGTCATATTGCACAAAATCATCTGCCATGGGAGCTTGCTTCCAGCATTCATCATCCAGCTTTCCGTCAATCTTTGGCGGCTCTGAAACACGAATGGCAGATAAATTCTTTAATACGCTGTCAGCCTTAGGAGCATTCTGTGCATTAACAGATAATGATAATAGCAATACTATGGATAGGAGGGATGTGGTGAGCTTATTCATGGAAATATTTGTTGGCAAAAATAGAATATTGCCCATATACTTTCAAATTTTATCCGTTAATTGTTGTTAATCGAACTAGGACAGCATCGTTTCATTCATTAATTTACCCGTAATGGATTTACTTTGCAGCTGATAAAACAAGGCAGTTGTGGAGAATAAGAAGGTTGCAATAATAATAGGTGCTGGTCCGGCGGGGCTTACTGCGGCCTATGAATTGTTGATGCGCAGCGACATCAAGCCAATCATTCTTGAGCGCAGCAATGCCATTGGGGGACTCGCGAAAACCATTGACTACAAAGGCTACAAGATGGATATAGGGCCGCACAGGTTCTTCAGCAAATCGGATAGGGTGATGAACTGGTGGCTGAACATCCTACCGCTGCAAGGAACCGGCAACAAGTCGGAAAACGCCATCGAGATAACCTATCAAAACAACAACAAGCAAATAAGGCTCTCCGGCAGTGGCCCAAACCCTGATGAGGTGGACAAGGTAATGCTGGTGAAGGACCGCTTCACCCGTATCTTTTATCTGAAGCGCTTTTTCAACTACCCGGTATCGTTGGGAATGGAGATGGTGCGTAATTTGGGGATGATGAGGATCATCAAGATACTCTGGAGCTACGTCAAGATAAAGATGGCACCCATCCGTGACGAACAATCGCTGGAGGATTTCATGATAAACCGTTTCGGGCGAGAACTTTATACCACCTTCTTCAAGGATTATACCGAGAAAGTGTGGGGCATTGCCTGCAACAGGATTAAGCCGGAATGGGGAGCCCAACGCATCAAGGGACTCTCGATAACTAAGGTCTTCGCTTATGCCATAAAGAAGATTTTGGGCCTGCACAATGCCGATTCGGTGGAGCATTTCCTCTATCCCAAGCTTGGCACCGGGCAGTTATGGGAAGAAGTGGCCAAGATAATCATGGAGAAAGGTGGCGAGCTGCATTTCAATCAGGAGGTGAGAAACATCAAGACCGACAACAACCGGATAACTTCTGTGCAGACGCAGGATTTGGCGTTTGCAGGCGATTATTTCATCTCCACCATGCCCGTCAAGGAGCTCATACATGCCATGGAAAGCAAGCCGCCAAAGAATGTTGTGGAGGTAGCCGATGGCTTGATATATCGCGACTACATATCGGTGGGATTGCTCCTGAAAAAGCTCAACTACCAATCCGCAAAGACCAAGGGCCTCATCCAAGACAACTGGATTTACATCCAAGAACCCGACGTAAAGCTGGGCCGAATAGTCATCTACAACAATTTCAGCCTCGCCATGCTTGCCGACAGCGGCAAGGTATGGCTGGGGCTCGATTATTTCTGCGACGAAGGCGACATGCTCTGGCAAAAGCCCGACGCCGACATGAAAACCTTCGGCATAGAAGAGCTCATCAGGCTCGGCTTCATCCACCCCACCGACGTGCTCGACAGCGTCATCATCAAAGAGAAAAAAAGCTACCCCGCCTACTTCGGCACCTACGACCGCTTTTCAGAGATACGCGAATTCACCGACACCCTCACCAACCTCTTCCTCATCGGGCGAAACGGCATGCATCAATACAACAACCAAGACCACTCCATGCTCTGCGCCATGGCCGCCATAGACGCCATCCTTGCCGGCACCACCAGCAAGGCAGCCATCTGGGCCGTAAAGGCCGAATGATAGGTAATTAGGAGCCTATATCCTCCACTCGTATCATGGTGCGTCCCGCTATCCGCTGTAGCCGCTGCATCCCCAAACCCGACACAAAGCAGCGGGCTGCCGCTACTATCGGGGCTATGCTTCCACGGCAGGTAGCTTCGAAACATCTTCACCCCATAAAAGTCTCCA
>CAIWCG010000004.1 GCA_903911135.1 uncultured Bacteroidota bacterium | reverse complement strand
TATTATTTTCATAAATGTAACCTCATTCTCTTTTTATATTGTCCCATTATTTTAAATAAGCCAAATATTACACTATATCTAATGGTTTACACAGATAATTATTAAAGACTTATTGCCATTAATTTATTTATGCATACGAAATAACTATTTCAAATCCTATGTCGTGAAGATGACTGTATGAGGTGCATTTGCAGCTTAAATCAGGAAATGATCTAATTACTTTTATGTTATTCTAACCCAATCCTTACAAAGACAAATTGGATTAAGTCTTCACAAGAAACATCACTTAAATATTTATTCATGAATATACGCAAAGGCAAAATCATCATTCATAATTACAGCAAAAGAAGTTTATAACTTAGTCAATCTTGATAAAATATTCCTTAATAATCTATATCAGGAAATATTCATATTGCTGAATAATCAGTTTGCCTCAACATGCTTTTTGAAGTTATCCAATATCATTTGCCAACCCATTCGTTGCATTTCGATTGGGTTTTCTGTTTCGGCATCGAATGTTTCAGAAACGGTGGTGCTGTCGCCATTGTCAGTGAATGTTATCCTTACCCTTCTGCCATCAAGAAGCGAATAACAAATATATTCGTTCAAGATTATCTCATCATAACGACCGTTAAAATCAAAGCCAAAACTTCCGTCTTTGACCTCCATTCTAAATACAAATTCACCACCCATCCTTAATTCATTTTCTGCCTTAGGGCAATGCCAATCATCAGAAGCAAAATACCATTTCGTGATTTCATCAGGCGTATTCCAAGCTTTCCAAACCATATCTACACTTGCATTGATGGTGGTGGAAACGGTTATCGATATCATTTCGCTCATATTCTATTATTTTTTTAAAACAATTAAACATCCTGTGGATTCAATATTTATCGCTGCAACAACCATAATGTTTGTATTGTGTTGGATTTATTGCGCAAATATATAAAAGGTATAAATAATCTAACCCTCCTGATGCACCTTATTAAGTAAATCTAGAAACACCTGACTTTCCTGTGCCCCTGAAATGGCATATTTCCTGTTGAAAACAAAAAATGGAACCCCTCGAACACCAATTGATTCAGCAACAATTATATCCTCCTGAACATCAGAAGCATATTTATCACCACTTAGCATCTCTTTCATTTCGTCTGCATCAATGCCAATTTCCTTTCCCAATTGAATCAAGGTATCCGCATCTGCAGTATTCTTACCATCGGTAAAATAGGATTTGAAAAGGAGTTCTTCCGCCTCATCCTGAACATTATGATGCTTCGCAAGATGAGAGAACCTATGGGCATCAAACGAATTTGCAACCACAGCCCTGTCGAAATTATAAGTCAGGCCAACATTTTTAGCCAAGCCCGTCACATAGTCATTCATCTCTTTGGCTTTTTCCAAGCTAAAGCCCTTTCGTTCAGCCAAAAACTGATGAATGGTTTTGCTGGCATCGGTTTGAATGTTCGGATCCAACTGAAAACTCTTCCATTCAATGGATACTTCATCCTTATAATCAAACTTGGCTAAGGCCGCTTCAAACCTTCGTTTGCCGATGTAGCAAAACGGACACATCACATCGCTCCAAATCTCCACAATTATCTTTTTCATTTTACCTATCCTATTTATGATTTATAACGCAGCTCTTACCAAGGGAGCCACTTTGGCACCTATCAACTCTATCGACTTCATCAGTTTTGCATGTGGCAAGGCAGCATTATCCATCTGAAAGGTAAAGCGGCTGATGCCACCCAATGACTCGCCATGTCTTAGAATCTTTTCCGCAACCTCCTCTGGGCCACCTACCAGCAAGGCACCTGTTGGGCCATTTTGAGAATCAAATCTTGGGCGGCTTACCGGCGGCCAACCTCTTTCCCTGCCTATCCTCGTAAAAGTTTCGGCATAGCCAGGGTAATAATCGCTGATGGCCTCCTCACGAGTATCAGCCACATAACCCAAAGAATGCAAGCCAACCTTTAAAGTCTCAGGAGCATGGCCTGCCCTCCTACCCGCTTCGCGATATAAGTCAATCAAGGGACGAAAACGGTGAGTTTCCCCACCAATGACCGCCACCATAAGCGGCAAACCCAAAGTACCGGCACGAACAAACGACTCGGGAGTTCCCCCTACACCCAACCAAATGGGAATCTTTGCCTGAAAGGGCCTCGGATAGATGGCTTGGTCAAATAGAGCCGGACGATATTTCCCCGTCCAAGTCACCCTTTCATTATCACGAATCGTCAGCAAAAGGTTCAATTTCTCAATGAACAACTGATCATATTCATTCAAATTCAGGCCAAACAAAGGGAACGCATCAGTAAAAGAACCACGCCCCACCACCAGTTCCGCCCTACCGCCAGATATCAAGTCCAGCGTGGCAAATTCCTGAAACACCCGCACTGGGTCCGCAGCGCTCAAAACCGTCACCGCACTCGTCAAGATGATCTTTTTTGTCCTCCCTGCCGCAGCAGCCAATATCACTGCCGTAGCTGAATCCAGAAATTCCTTTCTATGATGCTCCCCTATGCCGAAAACATCCAAACCCACCCCATCGGCAAGTTCTATCCGTTCCAATAATTCCGTCAACGATCGCCTACTTTCCTCCGCTAAAGCTGATGAATTCGTTACTGTTGTCGCCGCAAAACTGTCAATTCCTATTTCCATTTTCCGTATTTTTAAGGAGGCAAAATTAGAAATTTAATCCCTCTCCACACTCGTAATTCCTAATTTATAATTCTCTTTTGGGGGCATCTACTTGAAGCAGCAAAGAGTAAAACAGGTGTCGGCAGGGGAAAAATGGATGTCGATATGGGAAAAACGGATGTTGATAGGGGAAAAACGGATGTTGATAGGGGAAAAACGGTTGTCGATAGGAGAAAAACGGATGTCGGCAGGGGAAAAACGGATGTCGATAGGGGAAAAACGGATGTCGATAGGAGAAAAACGGATGTCGATAAGGGAAAAACGGTTGTCGATAATGGAAAAATGGATGTTGATAGGGGAAAAATGGATGTCGGCAGGGGAAAAACGATGGGGGCAAGTATTTTTGGTGATTTTGCGGGGAGGATTTGGAAATGGTTAAACATCCTTACAGGTGGGCTTTTTTCTTGCCGTCCTATAAGGTTGTAATTCAAGTAGCTATTTCTAATTGGGTAAGTGGAGAATATTTTTATAAGACAAGAGAGTCGGGATTGCAAATCCCGACCAGCGTTATAGTGAACAACCTTACAGGACGGCGAGAAAAAAGCCGACCTGTCAGGATGTTCGCTACAACCAGGATATATATAAAAAGCTGTTTCGAGGCAACCTGCCACAGAAGCATAGCCCCGATAGTAGCGGCAGCCCGCTGCTTTGTGTCGGTATTGGG
>CAIWCG010000003.1 GCA_903911135.1 uncultured Bacteroidota bacterium | reverse complement strand
AGTTTGTATGCCTATCTCCAAAGTTTGTATGCCTATCTCCAAAGTTTGTATGCTTATCTCCAAAGTTTGTATGCCTATCTCCAAAGTTTGTGTGCTTATCTCCAAAGTTTGTATGCCTGTCTCCAAAGTTTGGATGCTAGCGTCCAAAAGTTGGACGCTAGCATCCAAACCCTAAATTCCTATGGTTTGACTATTCAAATTAGGATACCAGTACTGTTTATGAAAGTTCATTCGAGGCAACTTGCCGTCAAAACCTAGCCCCGATAGTAGCGGCAGCCCGCTGCTTTGTATCGGTAATGGGGATGCAGCGGCTACAGCGGATAGCGGGACTGGCCATGATACGAGAACTAAACATAGGCTTCAAATGAAATTAGGACTGGGTATAAAAAGAAAAGACCCCATTCACATGGGGCCTTTCCAACTATGAAAACAAACAAAAATCTCCTAGTCCTTAACGACCTTTCGAATGATTTTATTGCCATTATTCTCCATTTCTAAAGAATAAATTCCTTTGGCAAATTTGGAAAGGTCGAATTCTTTCTGATTAGCGCCTGAAATGGTAATGATCCTATCAGATAAAAGAACATTACCGAGAATATCATAAATCCTTACGTTCCAAATGGCTCCTGCTGCATTGGCATTCAGGCTGACGACCATGTGGTCGTTTACAGGGTTTGGATAGATGGATAAGTTTGCATTTGCATCAGCAGAATTGATACCGGTGGTCAATAGCGTGATGGTTTGGGAGGTGCTGTCGATACAAGAACCATTGTAGGCATATAAGGTGACAACAAAAGTACCGCTTGTGCCATAAGTATGGGTTGGATTTTGCTGGTTGGAAGTGTTTCCATCACCGAATTTCCATAACCAGGAAGTGGAGCCTGTAGAGGTATTGGTGAAGGTATAGACATTGGCAACATTGGTGTAGGTGAAACTTGCAGTAGGGGTGGTAACGATAACATTTACAGGCGTACGACCGCTATTGCAGGAAGGGCCGGCCAATTGCCAGTCGTAGCAATAATAATAGGCGGTAGCTCCTGCAGAAGAACCCGTAATGGAAATGAAGTTGTTTGGGTCGCTATATGGATAGGATACACCTGCTGTGTTTCTATACAAGGAGATGGTGGTGCCAGTAACTGCCAAACGGAAATTTGTTCCGACTGTCAATGGGAAATTCAAAGTAACACGATAGGAACCAACAGCAATATTGGTAGTGACTGAATCGAGCGTTACGCCTGCAGAGTTTTCCAATCTGAAAGTTCTGTTTCCAGTTGCGTTGGAATAAACCAAAACGGAAACCAAGGTGCATGTAGCATTGACTGTGAATATTTCATAACGGGTGGCATTCGTTGAAATACTTCCAGCGCCCATAGTACTGTCGTAAGGAGTAGAATAACCTGAACCGGAGTTTACATCGCTTTCTACATAATAGGTAGTGTTGGTAGTTAGGGCAGGGGTGGTGTAAGTTCCTCCAGTAGCAATTGGGTTACCACCAGATGATTGATTGAACCATTTTAAAGTATCAGCACCAGTGGCATTTAATGTTGCAGTAGCACCACAAGCTATGGTAACCGGAGTGGTAACGGCTGGAGGTGTTGGTAGTGAAACGGTCAAGGAAGAAGCTGCGCTAGAACCGCAACCATTGACAGCAACTACGGTAACATTAACACCTACCGAACCGACTGTAGTATTTATAGTATTTGTTGTTGATGTTCCTGACCAACCTGAAGGAAGTGTCCAAGTATAACTTGTAGCTCCAGATACAGCGGCTACCGAATAAGTTTGATTGGTGTTTCCACAAACTGATGTATTGCCAGTGATTGCCCCAGGAGTAGCAGGAACTCCATTAACAACTGTTATGGTTAAAGTAGCCGGGCTGCTAGCACCACAAGCATTATTTGCAGTTACTGTTATGGTTCCATTTCCAGTTCCTGGAGTTACTAATATAGAGTCTACTGTACTTGCAACACTTGTCCAACCTGTTCCGGTTACAGTCCAAGTATAAGATGTAGCATTGGCAGATGGAGCAATGGTGTAATATAAACTCGTAGCATTAGTGCTGCAAATTGAAGATGGTCCATTGATGGTGGTAGGAGCTGTGGCATAAAGACAAGTAGAAACCTTAGCCCACATGGTTGCAAAAGTATTGGCAGGAGTCTCGGCGTATTCTGTAACAGTCCATAATGTCTGATCATCAACTGGATCAACAGCTGTTGCAGAATAATCACCCCAACGGTCTCTTTGTCCACCGAATGTCTTGTAATATGTTGCTAAACCGGATTTATAGATATATGGAGATTCGAAAGTATTTAATGCATCAGTTGAGAGTCTGAAGCAGTAACCACTGGAAGGATGAATGGCTGATCCAAGATTGGTAAAGCCCATCAAAGCATCACCGTTTGCATTAACAGCAATGGAAGGATAAACATAGAAGTTGGCATTGGTTGCATCTTCAATCATGGCATTTTGCTGAATGGCTCCGATAGTATCCGTTTGCCACCATTCAATGCCAACACGAGTAGGATTTGCAACTGGTACATAAGCATTATAGGATGCCCATAATTTTCCGCTTCTGTAGCATATACTTGTTAATCGGTCATCACCGCAATCTATCTTATTGGTGGTACCTGACTGAATACCAAAATCGGTACCAGCAGTAGATGCACCTGCCCATAACAAAGAAGATGTCATGGTAACAGGTGTATTTATGTTCATTGTTGGAGTAGAAGGCGTACCACTGATTTTAAACAATCTCATCTTTCCTGTCGTTCCATCATAGGTTTCCATGCAAAACAAGTTATTGAGATTTGCATCGTAAGTCATCGCAGGGGTAATGCAAAAATCATTGGCAGAAGAGAACAGGGTATATTGTGCATTGGTATTGGAATACATATTGTTCTTATTGAACACATATACTACTCCGCCATTGCTTGCTCCTGATGTTACATTAAACAAGTTTCCACCAACTGCAATCCAATTCTTATTGAATCCCAATTCTGGGAAATCCATCCAGTTTGTATTGGTTGCATCTACTGTGATGCTGAATAAATACCAAGTTCCAGTTGGGTTATTGGTTGCAGAGACTCCCATCAAAAGTTTTCCATTTCCACCAGAAGCATCTAACCATAACGCTGTGATTATATATCGATTACTATACGGATCATAAACTTCTTTAGGGTCAAATGTCATTCCTCCTGTAGCAATAACAGATGTCCAAAAAGCATCTAAACTTACATTAGATGTTTGCACACCCGTCTTATTTGTAATCCTAACATCTTGATTGTGAGCTGTGAAAACATGGTTGGGTCCAACCGCACCAAAGCAATCAGGTGGAATGGAAGTACCGTTATCCACTTGACCTTGAAACGTCAATTGTGGTGCTGGCGAAACTACCTGAATGGATTTTGATTTACTAGGATGTGCATAGGATTGAGATAAAGTTTGCAATCCGATACCTTTTGAATGCATAAAATCAACATGGCTGAATTCGCTTTCAGGAATGTTTTTTATGTTGGTATGCAATTCAGGATGTGCGGCATCATAAGCCTTCATTGCATCCCATGTATTGACAGTGCTTTTGGTTTCATAACCTACTACGCCGTAGCTTACTTGAGCATTTATCTTACAAACCGATAATAGAAAGGTAGTTATTATAAGAAGCGATAAATTTAAGGTAAAAAAATATTTGTTTTTCATTTTTGTTGTAAGTTTTACTTGTTTGATTTCGAGGGCAAAATTACAAAAAATCATGGTCATGAAATCTATAAGTTAATGTAGATTTTTTTATACTCTATAAAGAAATTATTAAAATTTAAAGGTATTTTAACATCAAATTTATGAATGAATTGATTACGGATAGTTACTTGACATAAATTAGCAACATTGCATATTTGATATTATTTAACTTGAAAACAACAATGGCGCTTGAGTTTTCTGTTTTTTTTATCAACAAATAATTGATTATTAAGTATTTTTTTACGATTGACAGAGCAAGACATTTTTGTTCATTATACCGAAATAGACGATTTGTTACATCGATGAGATAGTTTGTCTAATAAATGAGATAGTTCGTGAAGGATATGATATTGTCTCGTCCTGAAATAGGTTTACACAAAAAAGTGTAATTTAGGACTGTCAAAAAATGAAAAATAATAAAGAATTAAAAGAGAAAATAGTAAGAGAATATTTGGCTGGTGGAACCAGCT
>CAIWCG010000002.1 GCA_903911135.1 uncultured Bacteroidota bacterium | reverse complement strand
TACAAAGGCAATCTGAATGGCAAACTGGTACTATCCATAGTCTCTACCGGCAAGTATGTAATGCCTTATTTTTTAAGCGACTTCTTTAAAGAGAATCAAGGAGTCGATTTAGTAATGGATGTTACTAATAAATCAAGAGTGATTGAGAGCTTGCAGAAGAATGAAATTGATTTCGCATTGGTTTCCCTTCTTCCTGAAGGAATGAAAGTAAATGAAGAGGTTTTGCTAACCAATGAACTTTTTGTGATTTGTAATAGTACAGTTAAGAATCCTAAAAAGCCCATCTCTAAAAACGAACTCAAGGAAATGCCATTAATATATCGTGAGGAAGGTTCTGGGACGAGATATGTGATGGAGTCCTATTTCAATAAACATAATATAAAGGTTCGTAAAAAGATGGAACTAACTTCCAACGAAGCCATAAAGCAGGCAGTAATAGCCGGCTTAGGTTATTCCATAATGCCATTGATTGGAATTAAAAACGAACTCCTGAATGGTGAATTGAAAATAATTCCAGCTTTAGGTTTCCCTATCAGATCAAAATGGCGAATGATATGGCAAAAAGGCAAAAAGAAGACACCCATAGCAGATGCATTTATTCGTCACATCAAAGAAAATAAGGCAACGATCCTTAGTGAAAATTTTGATTGGATAGAGAAATTCAATTCATGAAATACGACATGAAAGCGTGTTAGCAAACCACCTACAGGTACATGAGCAACCTGACATGCAGTCGCCCTTTCACCATTTCAGGTAAGGTTGCAATGTATAATAATAAACAATTAAACCACAAACAACACGGGAATGTGGAAGGATTCATTCAAAGGAAACCACACGATATCTACTAGTCGGAAAAACCTACTTGATAAATTCTCACTTTAATATCTTCGTTAAGAATGGGAATTTCTTCAAAAGTTTTTCTTTATCGTATAGGATGATGAATATCAATAGCAGAAAGGGGAGTGCAGGCATCTTGTATCGCACCAATGCCCCTAATACTGGCGTCACCAAACCCATGATGGAGAATAGTATGAGGACAAAGAAGATGGAGAAATGCAACAATGTAAGTTGATGTTTTGGGGCTTTTTTGTTGATGAATAGCAAGGAGGTGAGTAGTATGAGTAGGATGAGCAGATTTTCCATTCCTGCCATCAATATCATCGGTGATCGGGATTCGAAAAAGAACGGACGACAGAGCACATGATAGATGGCTTCAGGTGTGTTGATAAGGAAACTGGTGGTGGTGGGCTCCAACCGTGTGATGTGGATGATGCTACCGGCTTTGACGAATTCGGCTAGGTTTAAGAAGTTGTGTTGCTTGAGATAAATCATCTCTGCAAAGTTGAACGATGGAAGGACATTATGTATGTTCAGCAATACCATGAAATAAAACAAGTGAACGAGAAAAAATTTGTAGAAGGAATATTGGTAGTTAGTTTTGATGGACCAATACCACGCCATCATACCGGGTAGGGCAGCGATTAGGAAATAAATCTTGTTTATGGAGATGGCAAAAACGAAGAGACACATCCATAAAAGACTCTTGACGGTAAAGGTGTTCAGGAGCTGGTTGAAGAAATAGAAAAACATGCCGAATGAAAAGAGCAACAAGCCGTCTTTCATCACCCCTGAACCCCAAAAGAGAACGGATGGCAACAGGAAAACGGCGAAGAAAAGCTCTTTGGTTTTGTTGGTGATGATGGAAGTGAATGTCTTGAACAAAGCTACAAGGCCTGTTATAGAAATGAAGCACATGAATACCACATGGACATAATAATGACCGAAGGAGAAGAAGCGAAAGATGGTGTTCAGCCTGATGAGTGTTCGGTTGTCGTTGTATAGCGTATCGACATTGTACCAGCAAAGCATTTGTGTAAATATGGGACGCAGTTCTGAGGCATCTGTATTGATGCCAAACAGCATCCGAACGAAATATATTGGGTTGGTGAAGAGCATGTTGTATAGTATGCTGCTGTCGTCGAAATATTTATAGATGTCGGCATCCGTCCTAACGGGATATATGTAGGTATAGATGAATGCCATGACGATGCCAAAGAAAATCTTTAAAAGAAAGACCATGATGATCCATTTTATCTTGATTTCCTTGAGATGGAAGAATGGTATTTTGGTAATCAGGAAAACGAAAAGCGTGGCGTAGGTAAAGGTAAGAAGCAATTCCATGATGGCGAAATTAGTTTTTCTTTTTTACTCTTTTCAGTACCAGATGATTCATCGGATTTACGGTAAGCCCTTCAATATTGTTTTGAATGAGACGCGTAATCTGGTCGTAATACATTACCACAACCGGGGCTTCATCCATGATTAGGCTATCCATCAGTTTATATAGTTCGAATCGGGTTGAATCATCGGTTATCGTTAAGGATTTCACATAAAGGCTATCATATCTGGTGTTCTTGAAATGTGTATAGTTGGGACCAAATGGAGTGAAGTTCTTGCTGTAAAACAAAGCCAGATAGTTTTCTCCATCAGGATAATCGGCAATCCAAGAGGCTCGGAAGAAAGCCAGCTTTTGTTGCGCTACCATCTCCAGATGTTGCCCTGCTGGATTGATGTCTATCTTTATCTTTATACCTATCGCTTCCAGTTGACCTTGAATATATTCACAAAGATCGGCATAAGTGCCTGGTGTGCTAAGCGTGATGACCGGCAAGCCTTTACCATCAGGAAAGCCAGCTTCCTTCAAAAGTTTCTTTGCCTTGATGGGGTCGTAATGGTATCCCTGCACATGCGATGAATCAAAGGAGGGCATGCCTTTTGGAATCATTCCTGATGTAGCGGGTTTGCCAATATTGTTCCGAATATAGGTCATCATCAGTTCCCGGTCGAAACCGTAGTTGATGGCTTGTCTTATGGCTTTTACCTTGAGTGGATTTCCTTTCAAAACGGGAAGCGTGGTATCCATCATGATGCCAAGATATTCGGTGTTTAGAAAAGGTTTGGTCATGATCTTGAACTTGCCGATAAACTGCTTTTGCAAATTGCCTTCTTTGGTCAACAGCTCATCTTTATAACTCGCATCGATGCTGGAATTCAGGTCGAACTTGCCTTGGGTGAAATCGGTGAAGGCAGCTTGCTTGTTGGTTATAAAAGAAACTGTTACGGCATCAAGATAAGGCAAGCGAACTCCATTTTCCTGTTCAAAATAATTCGAATTCTTCCATAATACAAGCTTCTCTCCTTCTTTCCAATAATGAAAAAGGAATGGACCTGTACCCACGGGATGACTTCTGAAATCCTTGCCATAATGTTCTACTATTTCCTTGGGAACAACATCGCAGTACTGTGTGGAAAGGATGGAAAGAAAAGGAGGATAGCATGATTTTAAATTGATTGCCAAAGTGCTGTCGTCATTGGCAACGAAGGGATTGCTCTTATCGACATTATTGAAAATCCATGAACCGGGGGAGGCAATCTTTCCATCAATTATTCTATTGAAACTATAAACGAAATCGGAAGCAATGACCGCCCGTCCTTTTCCATCCTTGAATAAGGCATCGTCATGAAAATGAACATCCTTGCGAAGGTGAAAAATATACTTCCTGCCTGAATCGACTATCTCCCAACTCTTGGCTATGCATGGCACTATCTTCAAGTTATCATCCATTTGCACCAACCCGTTATATAGTTGGCTTACAGCCCAAATCTTGGAATAATCTCTTGAGTAGGCTGGGTCCAACGAACTGATGCCGGTAGCTTCATTGTAGTTAAAAACAGCCTTGTCTGCATATTGCTTGTTAGCATTCTGGCAACTTAACAGGAAGGATAAAAGTAGGATATACAGTAGCTTGTTCAAGAGGAAATGGTTATGATTAATATCGCCAAAATACAATTTGAATGGGAGATTAAATGAAAATTCATTTGTATCTTTTAAATTTGCCGAATGAACACCACTAAGACGGTCGCATTTTATACCCTCGGTTGCAAGCTGAACTTCTCCGAATCTTCCACCATTGCCCGTATGTTTACAGGCAACGGTTTCAATAGGGTTGAATTCACCGATGGGGCTTCTGTGTATGTCATTAATACCTGTTCCGTTACCGACCATGCAGATAAAAAATGCCGTAAGGTGGTAAAGCAGGCCTTGAAACTGAACCCGAATGCCTTCATCGCCATCATCGGATGCTATGCCCAGTTGAAACCGCAGGAGATAGCAGCCATTCCTGGGGTAAGCATGGTCTTGGGTGCCAGCGAGAAGTTCAATCTGCTGGACCATATTCTGAATTTCAATCCAGATAATTCACAAAAGGTATTTGCCGATGAAGTGAAGGAGGCAAACACCTTCGTGCCATCCTATTCCATTGGCGATAGAACCCGTACTTTCCTCAAGGTGCAGGATGGTTGCGACTACTTCTGTGCTTTCTGCACCATCCCCATGGCTCGTGGCCGAAGCCGAAGCGACACCATCGAAAATACCATCATGTCGGCAGTGGAAGCTGCTACCAATGGCGTGAAGGAAATAGTGCTTACTGGCGTGAACATTGGCGATTTTGGTAGAAATACCGATGAAACTTTCTTCGACCTCATCAAGCGACTGGATGAAGTGGATGGCATAGACCGCATCCGCATTTCCTCCATCGAGCCCAACCTGCTTACCAATGAAATCATTGAGTTCGTCTCCGCTTCCAAACGGTTTGCTCCACACTTTCACATCCCTTTGCAATCAGGTTCCGACAAGATACTCAAGGCCATGAGGCGCAAGTACGAACGCCAACTATATGCCGATAGGGTGGCTTTCATCAAGAGCATCATGCCACATTGTTGCATAGGCGTCGATGTAATCACCGGATTCCCTTCCGAGACGGAGGACGATTTCTTGGATACCTATCGTTTCCTCAACGAGCTCGATGTGTCCTATCTTCACGTCTTCACCTATTCCGAACGCGATGATACCACCGCCTTGCGCATCAAGGAAATTGTACCCATGGAAGAACGGCAGAAACGCACCACCATGCTTCGAATCCTATCCGAAAAGAAGCGTCGTTATTTCTACGGTCAGCATCTTGGCAAGCGCATGAAAGTACTTTTCGAAAACGAGCACGAAGAAGGCATGATGAAAGGATTTACCCCAAACTACATCAAGGTGAAGACCCCGTTTGACCCTTTGCTGGTCAATGAAATGGTGGAGGTAGAACTCACCCGAATGGATGCTGACGGAGAGGTATTGATAAACTTGCCCTTCGATATCATGTCTGCCATAGTTTAAGGTACAAAGAATGTGTATTGGCTAAGGCCATTTTTCTTGGTTGTTAGATTCAAAACAGGTTACCAGGCGATTTCGTCGTCGAGATTTCGAAACATGCGCTTTGCCCATTGGTTGTTCAGTTGATATTCCTTTAAAGAACAAGTCAGCAAAGCACATCTGTATTTTTGTTGAATTTGGCAGGTTATTACATGGGACGTTTAAAAGTCAGATAGATAAATTAGCTGAAATCATTAAGCCTTTTTTGCTTTGGCTTTTTTCTTATTTCTCCGCTTCTGTTCCAACGCATGTAACTTGTCGGTCTTCTTTTGCAGTCTTTTATCTTTATAACATTGAGGACACCCAAAACCTTGCCTTATTTTTTCCCCTTTACATTTCCAGACATGACCATTGGCACATTTAAATTCAAGAATGGAAGTTGAACTTTTACAAAAGCTGGACAGGCATTCACCTCCCAATTCCTTAGCTTTTTCTTGATAATATTCTAAAGAAAGGCTATTTGTCCTGGGGCATTCCTGACACCAGGCCTTGCGACGAAGAATTTTGTCTAAACTGGCAGTCCATTGATGTCCATTATTGCATTCCCAGACAAGAGGAGATTTATATTTAAGATATTCACTTGAAACCAACCGTACATTCTTTTCAACCGCGAGTTTACGCACTGTTTCAAAAGTTACAGAACTGGGCCTTCCTTGCATTATTCCTGCACATTTCGGGCACCATTTTCCTTTTTTTATTCTTAAAGGAACCGATGTCCAAATATGTCCTTCCTTACATTGCCATTTTGCATTATGTTTGCTGCCAAAATAATCGCTTGTCAAGTATTTACCTCCATACTGTGCTGCCAAAGCATGCATGTCTTCAATAGTTTGTTTCTTACTTATGCTACAAATGGGACACCAAGTCTTTACGTGTAAAAGTCCATATCCAGCTGTAAACCAACGATGTCCTTCAGCGCATTCAAATTCTTGTTTTGAGAAAACTCCCAAATATTTTTCTGATAAACAATGTCCACCTCTCGACTGGGCATAGGCTTTTAGGTTTTCCATTTTTTTATTCCATTTGTCATC
Organism: uncultured Bacteroidota bacterium; assembly: GCA_903911135.1. Taxonomy (GTDB): domain Bacteria; phylum Bacteroidota; class Bacteroidia; order AKYH767-A; family JABDAW01; genus JABDAW01. Next base: position 8,830 of record CAIWCG010000002.1, on the reverse strand, counting down.
CAACTTACATTGAGAACAAATGATCTTTTTACCTCCAACACCATTTATGTTTTTATGCCATTCGTGCCCCTTTGAGCATTTCCAATGTAAAACAGTATTTCCATCCACATATTTTTCACTCAAGCATTCATAGCCAAAATCGGCTGCACGTTTCTGTATATCCTTTAATGTATAATTATAGGTCATCTTAATTTTATTTATGTTGCTGCAAATATAACTTATCTGCAGACACTATGATTTAACCAAACAGCTCACCAAAGCCCCTCGTCAATTATTATCCTACTTTTGCATCATTAATTAATTGACGTTTAATAATAAATAATAACAGCATGGAACCAATACCAAAGGATGTCATTGATATTGCAGAAGACTTTTTCCTTCACTTGTCTAATGAGGAATTTCATGATATAGCTAATGAATTTGGTGTTGAACAACCATTCATTGCCGAGTTTTTTATCCACGAAATCAAGTTTATGAACAGTCAAGAGATTTATGACCAATGCCTGCATATGTATTATATCATCAATCGCAGTTATAAATACTACAGCATCATGTTGCATCCGATAGATAAGGATACAGTGTATGAAACAAAACAGAAATTTGTCGATTATTCTGTGAAAAGCCAGGGATCGACTACTACGGATGATAAACTTATTTTGGACATGAAAGCATTGGTGAATCAGGATTCTTTGATAGACTTTTTACGTTTAAAGATATTTGGTACGGATGATAACCCTGTGATATATAAAGTCGAAAAATATTGGCTCCGTGTCTATTTGGCCATATTTTCAATTGTATTGAATATGAATAATGCCATGAAGAAAGAATTGGAAAAGGAATTGAATTAACCCTCCCAATTCTTGGTCAATTTACAAAACAGCTTACCAAGGCGGTATCTTCATTAATATCAATAAACACACGCCTTAACCGAGAGCTTTTATCCTTTGATTAAAATACCAAACAGCTCACCAAAGCCATGCGTCAATTATTATCCTACTTTTGCATCGCTCATTAATTGACATTTAAAAATTAATAATAACAATATGGAACAAATCCCCAAGGATTATATTGAAACAGCCGAAGACTTCTTTTCATTCATGAGTAAGGAGGAACGAAGTAAAATGAATAAATCATTTAGTGATGAACAGCCTATCTTATATCATTTTTTCAATCACATGATTAATATAATCAAGGATAAGGACGCCAGGGAAGTGGGTTTTGATTTGTATCTGACAATCTATCGCAGTTTTAAATATTATGAAGTCAAGATACCAACAATGACGATAGAGAATATTATGGGAATAACTGAGAAAACTGGGAAATTGCTTATGGATAATTGCGATGATAGCAGTACCTCAAATGAAATTTTCATCAACTTAAAGAAATTTATGAACCAAGATGAGCTGATGGATCATATACACAGAAAAATGTTTGAAATGAAGGATGGCAATGCTATTTTATCGACCCCTGAAATTTGGTTGGATGTATTTTATGAAGTCATGAATGTTATTTCAATTTTGAATGATGAATCCAAGAAACATTTAACCAAGGACTTGAATTAACCCTCCCAATTCCAACCATAATTTCAAAACAGGTTACCAAGCCGGTTTCTTCATTAATCTCAATAAAGACCCTTCTTACCCCATAAATGCCCTAAAATTGCATAATGCATTGATTACTAAGGTCATTAGAGGCATAACCGGCACGGGATATGCCTCTCATGAGTTTATGAACGGCATATTTGGCACTGGTTATGGCGCTCATAAGTTCATGAATGCCATTGCTGATGCCGGTTATTTGCCTCGTTAATTCAATAGTTACAGAATCAGAATTGGTTTTGGCACGCATTAGTTAAATAGTTGCCTAGTTTTATTCAGTTATGGCGCAAATGTGTTAACGAATGCCCTCTTTATTGTTTTTGAATCTATTCATCGGTTATAGATGTAATTACGAATAGTTGGTAACGCCACTCGTTGGGTAACGGGTAGCTTCAATAAAAAGAAATATGAAATATATATTTCGATTTGGGCAATATAAAGATAATAAGCGAGTTTGATAGGCCTGACCAAGGGGTTAAAGTACAAGTTTTATTTTATAAATCAATACATTAAATACAATGCCAAGCGAAAATAAAGTTCAAATCCAGTCTATGCGAGGAGTGAAAACCAAGATTGCATTCCTGGTGAACAAAGTTACGGGTCCTCCTGCGGTGGTTTATGTCGGCGATTCTGTAACATGGGGAAAAATCACCAATTATAACGTAAGAATGGTTGCCGCCTACGATGCCATGTTGCTGCTGGAAGGTCAGTTTAAGACAAACAATGACTTGATGGTGCCTGCTTTGATGACGCTTCAGGAATGGGAGGCGGGTTATTATTCGACTTTTATTACAGGCAATAAATTGAAGTATTTCCCAAATGCCGACAGGGCATTAATTGGTCTGAATCTTACGAACGACGTAACGCCTGCCAGAGACACTTATCCAGAAATCATTGAAAGCGGAGCCTTGATCATATCGGGCGATGCACAAAGGATAGTTGCAGGTTCGGCTGCAATGGCGCTTCCTTCGATAGCTAATTTCACCGCTAAATATACTCCTGCTAATACCTATTTCAATACCAATTCGAACTTGGGAGTGCTATATAGTGCTGCCCTGAAGACCTATATGGATTTGCTGCCGGAAGGGATAGCATTGGTCAATAAAAGCGACAATGAAATAGAAACCCATTTTAATGATGGCGACAGGGCTGCCATGCGCCATAATTCGGGCTATTGGGGAGTGCATTATTCCTCGGCTACACCAATAAGCTATCTGAACATAACTGTTTTGGATAAGGTGACGAACCTGCCATTGGAGCATGTATTGCTGCTTGCAAATCCTGGTTTGGAGGAAGGCGAGACCAACATAGAGGGATACGACAGCATGAACATTCATACCTTCGGTCCACTGGTTTTAGAATTTACATTGATGGGTTATCAGCCCGGTACGGCTACCTTCGAAAGCATCAATGGCGAGACCATAGTGAGGACTTTGTTCCTTGCACCTTTGCCTTAATCATGGTCGCTTTGGTAACCTGTTTTATAAATTAAACAATATATAAAATCAGCCTCTCAATTATTGGGAGGCTGTTTTTATTTTATGAAACTTATTGACTGATTTTAATGTATCGCTCCGGCCTTGATGTCTTCCACCACAGCAGGGTCGAGTAGGGTGGAGGTGTCGCCAAGATTGGCCAAGTCATTTTCGGCAATCTTTCTCAAAATCCTTCTCATTATTTTCCCACTGCGGGTCTTTGGCAAGCCCTTCACTATTTGAATCTTGTCGGGCTTGGCAATGCTGCCCATGTATTTCGAAACGGTGGCCAAAATTTCGAGCTTCAGGTTGTGCTCGTCCTTCCTTTCATTCTCACAAATCACGAAAGCATAGATGCCCCAACCTTTGATGTCGTGCGGAAAGCCAACCACGGCACTCTCCACAATATCAGGGTGTTCGTTGATGGCATTTTCAATCTCGGCAGTGCCCAGCAGGTGCCCCGACACCTTGATTACATCATCCACCCTTCCGGTAATTCTGTAATAGCCGTCCTCATCGCGCTTGCAGCCATCACCAGTGAAATAAAGATTCTTGAAAGTATCGAAATAATTCTGCCTGCATCGTTCGTGGTTGCCATAAGTGGTGCGTATCATCGATGGCCATGGAAACTCGATGCACAGTCTTCCTTCCACATTGTTTCCCTCCAATATCTTGCCGGCTTCATCCACCAAAACTGGGCGAATACCCGGCAAAGGAAGGGTGGCAAAACTGGGCTTGGTCTTGGTGATGCCTGCAAGAGGGGATATCAGGATGCCACCGGTTTCAGTCTGCCACCAAGTATCTACGATGGGGCATTTTTCTTTGCCGATGTTCAGGTGATACCATTCCCAAGCCTCTTTGTTGATGGGCTCTCCCACCGAACCGAGGACTCTTAACGAATCCAATTTATAGGGCTTCACAAAATCCAATCCCATAGCCTCCAAAGAACGGATGGCAGTGGGTGCAGTATAGAAGATATTGACCTTATGCTTGTCGATGATGTTCCAAAAACGACCGGCATCAGGATAGGTGGGAATGCCCTCGAACATGAGCGTGGTGGCACCAGCCAGCAAAGGACCGTATATCAGGTAAGTGTGGCCAGTTATCCAACCCACATCGGCGGTGCACCAGTATATTTCGCCATCATCATATTGAAATACATTGCGGAAACTGTAATCGGCATAGACCATGTATCCACCGGTGGTATGCACCACCCCTTTTGGCTTCCCCGTAGAGCCGGAAGTGTAAAGGATGAACAGCATATCCTCCGAATCCATGACTTCTGCAGCACAATCCGATGAACAATCCTTGATGGCATCTTCCCACAGAATATCTCTTCCCTGAACTGTGTTATATTCTATATTAGTTCTTTTTAAAACGATTACCTTTTCGATGGAAGGGCAAGTCTCCAAGGCCTCATCCACCACAGCCTTGAGCGGAATGTCCTTGGCTCCTCTATAAGCTCCGTCAGCTGTGATGACTATGGTGCAGTCGGCATCCTGAATTCGGTCAGCAAGGGATTTATAGGAGAACCCGCCGAAGACCACATTGTGGATGGCGCCAATCCTGGCACAGGCCAATACAGCTATGGCCAATTCAGGAACCATAGGCATGTAGATGCAGATTCGGTCGCCTTTTTTTGCGCCTAATTTCTTCAAGGCATTGGCGAAAATGCACACCTGTTCATGCAATTCCTTATAGGTGATGGTCCTCGCTTGGTGACCTGTTTCGTTTGGTTCCCAGATGATGGCATTCTGGTTTCCTTTGGTAGCAAGGTGCCTGTCCAAACAGTTTTCAGTTATGTTGAGCTTGCCATTGATGAACCATTTTACATCAGGCTCCAGGAAGTTCCATTCCAAAACTTTGTCGTATTTCTTCTTCCATACAAATTCACCAGCTATCTCGTCCCAAAATTGTTCGGGTGTTTCCAAGCTTGTTTTGTATGCTGCCTTGTATTCTTCTATGTTGGTAATTCTTGTAGCCATTTGGATATCGTATTTAATTATGCAGTGTCAAAATTAGGAAAAATGGATTGAAAACGGAGAACCCTTATATTATATATGCTCATTTGATTCCCCGGTTTCAATGTTTCTTTGGTCCGACACGATGTCCTTTCATAGATGTTTTGATAGCTTTGCCTGGCATGACATTTGCAAAATATAGATTATGAAATATTCCAAGTTCCTTTTGACCTTATTGATACTTCCGTTGTTAAGTTGCAGCCAGAAAGTATCCTCTTCAGAAAAAAATGCCAACCATCAGGTTTCAGTAGCAGGCACCCTGTATTTCACTGAAAACTATTGTGGTGGAGCCCGCCCTACCCCAGAGATGCTGGCAAAGCATTCCACTCCAAAGGTGTTGCCAAATACAACGTTGAAACTGTCACTGGTTGGAGATTCCTCATCCAGACACTACAATTTGATCAGCGATAAGGAAGGCAAGTTTTCCATCAAGCTATCTCCGGGCACCTATACTATATATATGACGGATAAATACGAGAAAAAGCTACTTGTCGAGTATGACCCTGCCTGCAAGAAGTGGGCAGAGCTATCGATTGGTCAACTTGTTGTGAAAGAAGAATCGAACCAAAATGCCAACATGGAATTGCATGTTCATTTCCAATGTAATCCCTGCCAACCGCGTAAAATGTAGTTTGCAAGCGGTATAACATGCAACGTTTTTAAATATAAATTCATTAATATTGCAAAATTATTTTGCTAATATAATTGGAATTAGTTATGTTTGCCATCACAAAAATCACATACCAACGAATAGCTATATATTATGAGAATCAAAATCACCTTCAACAAACAATTTAAAAGCCCCAGCAATCTGCCATTGCATCATCAGAATACCTTGTATAGATGCCTTTCTGAATTTATCGAAACACCTCAAGACCCAAAGACCTTATTCACCTTTTCTCCGATAAAGGGGACTTCAACCGTTTTCAAGGGATATGTGAAGTTCATATCCAATAAGGTTAATCTTATTGTTTCAAGCAACGATGCAGAATTTCTTGAGCGGATGGTTGATAAAATGTTTCAGAGGAGAATAATTTACATAGGTAAGATGAATTTACTTCCTAAGCTTAAAACGGTCATTGAAATGCCGGAATTCAAAACCGAAATGAAGTATTTATGCATTTCTCCAATTGTTTTGATTGATTGCGAGAAGGGACAAGAAGAATCTGAACGGAACATAGATCCAACCTCACAGGAATTTTCTGACATCTTGTTCAATACAACCATCGAACGGATGCATGCTGCGGGTTTTACCGAAGATGAATTACATGAATTCGACACATTTGAAGTTGTTGCAGATAAATCATATATTCAAAAAATTACTGAAAACAATAAGCGATTTGCCAGATTTTATAAGAACCTTGAAGGCAAGACCATGGTGGGGTATTTGTTGCCATTTACATTGCATGCTCATCCAAAAGTGCATGAATTCATTTTTAATGCCGGGTTGGGATTATACACTTCGCAGGGATATGGGATGATTGATGTAGTGCAGGAAAATACACCACAATCTTCCTCCAATTTAACAGATGAATCATATACACCTGGATCCGACCCGAACTTTGACGCTATTTTCAACTAACCCCGTTTAGGGATATATATCTGCCAATATTTCGCAGGATATTTTCTTCTTTTTAATACATAATCTTTGAGTTATATGGCCATTTTCAAGAACTATAAAAAGGTTTTCATTGGAGCAATTGTTGTTGTGGTTTTCATTATCACAATGCTTTTCTTTTTACGAAACTATCTCTTGCATTCAAAAATCGATTCCATTCAAAAGCACTATAAGAATGATTTGCATACCGATTTATTGATTAAGGATGCCGGCTTTTCTGGCTTAAATAATATTAATGCAACGGGTATCATCATTAAACCGGAGGATGGCGACACCCTGCTGACGGTTGATTCGATAAGTGCAAGTGTCAATGTTTTTAAAATTATATTCGGTAAAATAAGCCTTACCAATCTTTCAGTCTATAACACCAATGTATCCATAATCAAGAACCAAAAGGAGGCGAATTATTCCTTCCTCTTCCGAAAGAATGAAAGGGATTCGTTGAATGCAATGGAGAAGGATTATTCCACTCTGATAAATGATTTGGTCTCGAAAGTATTTGACAAGATTCCGAATAATTTAAATCTCGTCAAGTTTAAACTTACAGTCAACAGGAACAACAAGGATAAGTTTTCGATGCTGGTGCCGAATGCCAGAATTACCAACGGAACTGCTGCTATCGATACCATGATGTTTCTTGAAAACAAGAAGAAATATATCTGTTCATTGGATGGTGTAATCAATTCCGATAACAAGTCATTCGCCATAAACTTCAAAAACAACGACGCAGGCAAGTTTCATCTCGAGTTCTTGGAAAAATGGAAACAATTGAATCTGGCTGTGCATTCCTTCCATCTCGAATTCAATGAATACAATCATTCCATGGGGCAGACCTACATTCATGGAAACATTATCTTCAATAATCTTCTTTTCAACCATCCGAAACTTACCACTACCGATGCTTCGATTAGCAATCTCGGTTTCGACTTTAAGTTTACTGCCACCAAAAATAGCCTTGTTTTGGATAGCGCCTCCGAGATAAAGATTGACAAGATATTATTCAGAGCCTATTTGAACATCAATAAATCATCCAAGAAAAAGGAATATGAACTCAAGTTGAGGATGCCCGATACCGATGCGACGGACTTCTTCAGTTCTTTGCCAAATGGCATGTTCGACAATACCAACCAAATAAAGGCCAAAGGGAAGCTCGCCTACAACCTCGACTTTTTTATGGATACCGACCAGCCCGACAGCTTGAAGTTTTCAGCAAGTTTAAACAGCTCGAATTTCAAAATCATTCATCTAGGCAAGACCGATTTTACCAAGCTGAATTCATCCTTCGAATACACTCCATACAGTTATGGAATAGCCCAACCCAGCTTTCTGGTGGGGCCCGAAAACCCAATGTTTACGCCTATCGAACACATCAGCCCTTATTTAAAAAATTCCGTCTTGAATTCTGAAGACGGCATCTTTTATTATCACAAAGGCTTCATAGAACAGGCATTCGCCCAGTCCATAGCTGCCAATTTCAAGACCGGCAAATTCACCCGTGGAGGCAGTACGCTCACCATGCAACTCGTCAAAAATGTATTCCTCTCCAAAAACAAAAACATCGGGCGAAAGCTCGAAGAAGCCCTCATCGTCTGGCTGATAGAAAACAACAATCTCTCCTCAAAAGACCGCATGTTCGAAGTCTATCTGAACATCATCGAATGGGGGCCAGGCATTTACGGAATAGCCCAAGCAAGCAATTTTTACTTCAACAAAAGACCCGCCGACCTGTCGCTATCCGAAAGCATTTTCCTCGCCAGCATCATCCCAGCCCCAAAATGGTTTAAATACGCCTTCGACGATAGCGGAAAGCTCAAGGAAGACCGCTTGGGATACTTCAAGGTAATGTCCGAAATACTCTTCAAAAAAGGCATCATCACCGACGAAATGCACGACAGTTTCCAGCCCTCCATCGAATTAAAAGGCAGGGCAAAAGTATTTTTAGCCCCAAAAGACAGCATCCCGCCCGATTCGCTCCTGATGAATGATGCCATTCTTTTTTGAAGCCCATATTCACTTCTCGTCCCATCTGCGTCCCGCTATCCGCTGTAGCCGCTGCATCCCCACTACCGATACAAAGCAGCGGGCTGCCGCTACTATCGGGGCTATAACCGATGGCAG
>CAIWCG010000001.1 GCA_903911135.1 uncultured Bacteroidota bacterium | reverse complement strand
TACCGCATTGAAAACAAATTATTCAAAGGAATTAATATAGGCGGAATAAATAGAGCAGATGTAGCGGACTTTTTAATAAAACAAGCAGAAAAACAAACTGAATTAAAAAAGTACATTGCTATATCTGAAAAATAGAATAAATGACCATAACTCCAGAGAGGTTTCTCATACTGTCAGGTCTGCAAAAAGCTGCTCCAGAATCGTCAGGTTCACGATAAATCAATGATTGAACAAAAGATTTCTTTCCGATCTTACGGGCTATTTATAATTCAGGTATAATTGAACATTCTTATCCGTCCAATTTAAACTTTTATATGTTTATCATAGGCTAGATATGGAAAGATTTTATTTAATTTGCCTCCTACAATTAAAATATATAGGAAATGAAAACCTTATTTGATAGCAATGCAGGCGCCGAAATTATTCTGCGCATCAATAAGCTTACCCCTTCATCTAATCGTGTATGGGGAAAAATGGATGTTGCCCAAATGTTGGCACATTGTTCTGCCGGAATAGAAATGCAGAATGGGGACATCAAGCCTCCTCGCGTATTTATCGGAAAAGTGATTGGACCATTTTTCAAATCACTTTTGACAAACGAAAAGCCTTTTAGAAGGAACACCCCAACAGCCCCAGAACTGATGATTGTAGATGAAAAGGAATTTGAAAAGGAAAAAGAAAGGTTGATTGGATTAATCAATCGTTTTGTAAAGGAAGGCAAACAGGGTGTGACCAAACACCCCCACCCTTTCTTTGGAAAACTTAAAGAAGATGAATGGGGAATGGGAGCATATAAGCACCTCGACCATCATTTGCAACAATTCGGAGTTTAATGATTATAACTCCTTACATGTTTCTTTTGCCCATAGATCTGCAATAATATTAATTCGATACCTGTCAGTAAACATCCACTTATTAACCTCTTTGGCTGTTTTACAAGCATCATGCCATGCAATCGTGACTGATGATTTGCATGCAAAAATGATTGGTTTTCAAGGATTGGGATGAATGATGAATCATAACAAATTTTTCTTTGAAAAATCATCTATTTAATTTTCATGATAAGTATATATTTGCCACCGATATTGTTTTAATATCCCGTTACAAAATTTCTTCACATCAAAAAAACAAAACGTAAACCAATGAATATTAAATTATACGAATCAAAGAATAAAATGAACAAAACACTCTTTCTAGAAATTTCATGCATTATCATGCTGTTAAGCATTTTCAACAATCATTGCCAAGCCCAAGGTACTTGGACACAAGTAACAGCAACGGCACCACACCAAAATGTAGGTGGATTCATGGTGCTATCGGATGGATCGGTGCTTTGCAAGAGCAACTCGGGTGGTACTCCTACAGGAGATGGGAATCTTTGGGATAAATTGACTCCAGACATACACGGCAGTTATATAAACGGAACTTGGAGCACCATAGCCGCCATGCAGCGGACAAGGATATTCTTCTCCTCGCAGATGCTGATGGATGGCCGCGTATATGTGGCAGGTGGAGAATATGGAACCGATGGAACACAGGCGGGAGCTCATGGCGAGGTTTATAATCCATTGACGAATGCCTGGACACAATGCCCTGCACCAGGACATATAATAAGTGATGCCAATTCAGAGATCCTTCCTAATGGAACCGTATTGCAAGGAACGATAGATGCATCCTATCCTACCACTACCATCATTTACAATCCAACAACGAACACATATTCTGCAGGTCCTACATCACACGCTGGACAGAATGAATCGGCATGGATGAAACTGCCTGACAACAGTATTTTATATGTAGATGAAGGAGCACAAACTTCTGAACGTTTCATTCCATCCTTGAATCAATGGGTTGTAGATGCAAATGTACCTGTTTCGCTGTATCAGGCAAGCACTCTTGAAACTGGCCCCTGTTTTTTATTGCCAAATGGCAAAGCGATTTTCTTTGGCTGCCCGCATACTGCAATTTATACCCCTTCAGGAAACAATACACCCGGCACTTGGGTTGCAGGTCCTGATATTCCTGGTGGCCATGCCACGGACGATGCACCTGGAGCAATGATGGTGAACGGAAATATCCTTATTGCTGCCGATGTACCAAGTGAAACGGCACCAACTTTTTTCTATGAATACAATTATCTAACGAATGCCTTTACGCAGGTAGGAGCCCCAGGTGGCGGAACTTCTTTGGCTGGGATTTCATCCTATCAAACAACTATGGTTGACTTGCCTAACGGCCAGGTTCTCTTTGGAGTTGGGCAGGCTGGCACTGCATCTGCGAAATATTATGTTTATACTCCCAGTGGAAGTCCTTTGGTATCAGGTAAACCTACCATATCGAACATTACACAAACCAGTTGTACCAATTTCAGCATCACCGGAACATTGTTCAATGGCATATCTGAAGGTGCCTGCTATGGCGATGATTTTCAAATGGCAAGCAATTACCCTTTGGTTAGGTTGAGTGCAGGAGGAAATGTATATTATGCACGAACTTCAAATTGGAACAGCACCGGAGTAATGAGAGGAAGCGCTCCTGATACAACACAATTTACCATCCCATCCACCCTACCCCATCAGGCTTATTATCTGGTTGTAGTTGCAAATGGCATTGCGTCCGATTCCATGTTGTTTTATCCATGGCCTTTATTGAGCAGTACCTTGTCTCCACCAGCCATTTGCAGCAATTCAACATTTACCTATACGCCTGCATCTTATACATCGGGAGCCACATTTACGTGGACAAGGGCCGCTGTATCAGGCATCAGCAATGCAGCAGTTACCACCCCACAAGCTAGTAATCCAAATGAAGTTTTAATAAATACTACCACCTCTCCAAAAAATGTTGTCTATTCATTTGTAATCTTTGCCAACGGATGCAGCGATACGCAATCGGTAACCGTTGTTGTAAATCCTACTCCAGTTGCAACAATTACTGGAAATCCAACTACCTTCTGCCAAGGAGGTTCAGTGGCACTCACATCGAGTGCTGGCAGCAGCTACTTATGGAATACTGGAGAAACAACTTCAAGCATTTCTGTTAATGCTACAGGAAATTATACGGTACAAATTACCAATACTTATGGTTGTTCCGCTATATCAACCGTAACCGCTGTTACAGTCAATCCATTACCTACAGCAAGCATCACAGCAAATGGTCCAACTACCTTCTGCCAAGGAGGTTCAGTGACACTCACATCGAGTGCTGGCAGCAGCTACTTATGGAATACTGGAGAAACAAATTCAAGCATTACTGTTAATGCTACAGGAAATTATTCTGTACAAATTACCAATACTTATGGTTGTTCCGCTACATCAACCGTAACCGCCGTTACAGTCAATCCTTTGCCAACATCAATCATCACAGCAAATGGACCAACTACCTTCTGCCTAGGAGGTTCAGTGACACTCACATCGAATGCTGGCAGCAGCTACTTATGGAATACTGGAGAAACAACTTCAAGCATTTCTGTTAATGCTACAGGAAATTATTCGGTACAAATTACCAATACTTATGGTTGTTCCACTACATCAACCGTAACCGCCGTTACTGTCAATCCATTACCTACAGCAAGCATCACAGCAAATGGTCCAACAATTTTCTGCATAGGAGGTTCCGTGACACTTACATCGAGTGCTGGCAGCAGCTACTTATGGAACACTGGAGAAACAACTTCAAGCATTACTGTTAATGCTACAGGAAATTATACGGTACAAATTACCAATTCTTATGGTTGTTCAGCTACATCAACCGTAACCGCTGTTACAGTCAATCCTTTGCCAAATTTAAGTGTCAATGCTTTAGACACAATCTTTTGTTTAACTTCTCCAATTGCACAATTAACAGGCCTTCCTAACGGTGGCAACTGGACTGGAAATGGCGTCAATGGAAATCATTTTGATCCATCTTTAGTTTCACCAGGCAGTTATCCAATTGTTTATCGTTATACCGATGGAAATGGTTGTAGCAATACCGATACGATGACAATGACCGTAAACTTATGTACAGATGCAATTCAACTTTCCTATAAGGACGAAATCATTATTTATCCAAATCCTGTCAATGATTATTTGAACATTCAATTATCGAAAACATTTATCGGCATGAAGTCTACCGTTTTGATTATTGATGAAGTAGGGAGAACTATATGCAAAATGATTTCAGATAAACAAGACCTGAAAATAGGTGTTTCTAATTTTGTTGAAGGAATCTATTTCTATGAGTTAATGACTGAAAACAGCATTTCAATGGGCAAGTTCATTATTAGTCGATGACTAATAATTACAATACATTTATTATTATTTTCATAAATGTAACC